>NZ_JAUQXO010000036.1:0-61611 GCF_030834625.1 Geobacter sp. | reverse complement strand
GAAGCTTAGTTCCTATGGGGGCTCAGCGAGCAGCAGTCTGTTTTTCGGGGTGATATCCCCCGGGATCTGCTGAGTGAACACCCTGTATCCCTGAGACCGCAGGCGCGTTACCCGGACGACATCCATTGCCAACGGACCATCAAGCCACCCCTGCAGACCGCTCAGGTCGGCATCCTTGAGGTCGTGACAGCAGGGCAACACCGCCACTCTGGCTCCGGCTTCCACTGCCCGATCAAGAATCAAGTCCGTCAGCCCCCCGCAGGCGTGCGAGGAAACTATCAAATCGTCGTGATGCAACTGCATATCCCTCAGATCGGCCTCGACAAACTGAATCCGGTCCCGCAGCCGCGGCCAGCTAGCGTGCAATGAAACGGCAAGGGCTGCGGCACTTTTCGGGATAAGCCGGTCAACGGCCAGGGCCATAGGAGAGCTGTCGTCGAGAAGGAGGAGTATCTGCGCCAGCAGTCCGTGGCCGCAGGCCATATCAACGATCCGGCCCCCCCTGAAGCGGCGCCGCACCCGCCGGGCGACTTCCCAGGCTTCGTAAAGCTCCTTGCGCGGGAGACAACTCGCACGACAGACCGCCCGGGTAATCGCGTCAAACAGAGTGTCGCCTGCAAATTGCGGAAGGAGTTTTTCGGTGAGTCGATTGCGGGACGAGCGGTCCATGATGTAAAGGGCTGCGGCAGTTCAGATACGGCGACGATCGATGACCCGTTGCGCCTTTCCTTCATGGCGAGGGATGCTGTTCGGTTCCACGAGCTTGACAGTGGCACCGACACCAAGAACCGAATCGATTCGCTTCTCAATCATTTCGAGGAACGCTCGCTGCCGTTTCATCTCGTCGAAGAAAATGTTCTCGGTGACCTCGATCTGTATCTCCAGGGCATCGAGGGTTCCCTTGCGGTCGACGATGATCTGGTAGTGGGGTTCGCACCCTTCGATGGCGAAGAGAACCTCCTCGATCTGGGACGGGAAGACGTTGACCCCCTTGATGATGAGCATGTCGTCGCTTCGCCCCATGGTTTTCTTCATGCGGACCATGGTCCTGCCGCAGGCGCAGGGGGAGTAATCGAGGCTCGTGATATCCCGGGTCCGATAGCGGATCATCGGGAATGCCTCCTTGGTGAGGGTAGTCAGCACCAGCTCACCAACGCTTCCCGGCGGCAGCACTTCGCCGGTTTCCGGATCAATGATTTCGGGAATAAAGGCATCCTCGAAGATGTGCATGCCACACTTGAATTCACAGTCGCCGGCAATGCCGGGTCCGATGATTTCCGAGAGGCCGAAGTTGTCGGTGGCGCTGATGAAAAGTCTGCTTTCGATCTCCCTTCGCATCGCCTCGGACCAGGGCTCCGCGCCAAAGAGCCCCACCCTGAGCGAAAGTGTCTTGGGGTCGATCCCCATCTTCTCCATCCGGTCGGCGATAGTGATGGCATAGCTCGGGGTGCAGACCAACGCCGTGGTCTTGTAGTCCTGCATGATCATGATCTGCTTTTCGGTGTTGCCGGAGCTCATGGGTATGACCGATGCTCCGATGGTCTCCGCCCCGTAGTGAAGGCCGAAAGCGCCGGTGAAGAGGCCGTAACCGAAGGCAATCTGAACCACGTCGTCATGGGTGACGCCGGCGGCGGTCATGAACCGGGCCACCAGATTCGACCAGACCTTGATGTCATGCTTGGTGTAGCCGACCACAGTGGGTTTCCCGGTGGTGCCCGACGATGAGTGGATCCGCACCACCTCCCGCAGCGGGACAGCGAACATCCCGTAGGGGTAGTTCAGGCGCAGATCCTCCTTGGTGGTGAACGGAAGCTTCTTGAGATCGTCGAGGGACTGGATGTCCTCGGGAACGATACCGAGCCCGTTGAACTTGTTGCGGTAGCAGGTGACGTTCTTGAATACGCGGTTGATGGTAGCCTGCAACCGTTCCAACTGAAGTTGCTGCAACTCTTCCCGCGGCATGCATTCGTATGTTGGTTCCCAGATCTGCATACGGTTCACCTCACCTATTTTTCCCAGATTTCCTTCTTGTCTTTCCCGAGATATGCCCTTTGTACTTCTTTGTTTTCCAGCAGTTCTGAGGCTATTCCCTCCAGTACTACTTTACCTGTTTCGAGAACATACCCCCGGTCTGCCATCCTGAGGGCCGCCTTGGCGTTCTGCTCCACGAGGAGCACAGTGGTTCCCCGCTCCTGCCGAAGCTGCTCGATGACCCGGAAGATTTCCTGCACCACGAGCGGAGCGAGTCCCATGGAAGGCTCATCGAGAAGAAGGAGCCTGGGGCGAGCCATGAGCGCCCTCCCCATGGCGAGCATCTGCTGCTCGCCGCCGGAAAGGGTGCCGGCGGCCTGCTTGCGCCGCTCGTGAAGACGCGGGAAGAGGGCATACATATCGTCCAGGTCCTTCCGGATAGCTCCCCGCCCTTCCCGTCCCCGGTAGCGAAGGTAGGCGCCCAGTTCCAGATTGTCCTCAACGGAGAGGGGTTTGAAGACCTGCCTCCCCTCGGGAACCTGACAGATGCCGAGCTTGACGATCCGATCGGGGGTGAGCCCCGCCAGATCCTGGTCATCGAAAAGAATCTGGCCGGCAGCGGGGGGTGTCACGGCGGATATGGAGTTGAGCATGGTGGTCTTTCCTGCCCCGTTGGCGCCGATAAGTGTGACGATCTCTCCCCTTTTCAGGTGGATGGAGATGTTCTTGAGGGCGTGGACCTTGCCGTAATAGGTATTGATGTTCTTGATCGTCAGCATCCCCTACCCTTCCCCGAGATAGGCTGAGATAACCTCTGAGTTCTCCTGGATTTCCCGCGGAGTCCCTTCGGCGAGCTTGCGCCCCAGATTGAGGACCACAATGGCGTCGCAAATGTCCATGACGAGCTCCATGTCATGCTCCACAAGGGCAACGGTTACTCCCGACTCCCGAATCTTCTGGATAAGACGCGCCAGCTCAAGGGTCTCCCTGCTGTTAAGCCCTGCGGCCGGCTCGTCCATGAGGATTACCTTCGGCTCCAGCGCCATGGCCCGGGCTGTTTCGAGGAGACGCCCCTTGCCGAACGGAAGGTTCCCCGCCTCGGTGTCGGCCAGGTCGGTGATTCCCGTGAACTCGAGCCAGTGAAAGGCCCGTTCCCGCATACTCCGCTCTTCTGCCACCTGCCACGGAAGCCTGAGGGATGAGGCCAATATCCCGCTCTTACCCTTCGTGTGAAGTCCAACCATGACGTTTTCCAACACCGTCATCTTGCCGAAGAGCTCAATGTTCTGGAAGGTGCGGACCATGCCGAGTGTGGCGAGCCGCTCCGGTGCGAAACGGGTAACGTTCTTCCCCTGGAGATGCACCGTGCCGCCGGTCGGGGTATAAATACCGGTAACGATGTTGAAGAGGGTGGTCTTGCCGGCGCCATTGGGACCGATAATGCCGGTGATGGCTCCTTCCGCCACCCGGAATGAGACATCCTCAAGGGCAGTGACTCCGCCGAAACGCTGTGTAATTCCCTGAACTTCAAGCATCGACTTTTTTCCTGATCCCGATCCGCTCTGCGATTCTTCCCACGAGAGCGGGAATTCCCCGGACAAGCCCGCCGGGCATGTACATGGTCATGAAGATGAGCAAAAAGCCATAGACCACGATGTCGTAATCCTGGAACGCCCTGAGAAACTCGGGCAGAAGCGTCAGGAGCGCCGCGCCGAGGAACGAGCCGTAGATGCTCCCGAGCCCGCCGATGATGACCATGGTCACCAGTTCAACCGAGAAATTGAAACCGAATGAGGTAGGCGAGACAAAGGTCATGGTATAGGCGTAGAGGCTTCCGGCAACAGAGGAGATGACCGCCGACAGGGCAAAAATCTGCACCTTGAGGAGCCGCACGTTTACCCCCATGACCCGCGCGGCCACCTCGGAATCGTGAATCGCCCTCAAACCCCTGCCGATGCGTGAGTTCACCAGATTGAGAGAGAGGAGGATCGTCAACAGGGTGATCCCCCAGATGAGGTAGTAATTCTTGAAATCACTGTCAAAGGTAATGCCGCCAACGGCCAGGTTCGGTATTCCCGAAAGGCCGGAAGGACCGCCCGTCACATCCACCGCCTCGTTGAAGACGATATAGACGATGATGCCGAAGCCGAGGGTGGCCATTGCCAGATAGTGTCCCTTGAGCTTCAGGATCGGGAAACCGATGAGGAAGGCAAGCACACCCACGGCAGCAGCCACAAGCACCATGGCAAGCCAGGGGTTCAGGCCATGGGTGGCAGTGAGTATTCCCGAACCATAGGCACCAAGTCCGAAGAATGCCGCCTGGCCCAATGAAATCTGCCCTGCGTAGCCGAGAAGCAGGTTAAGCGCCACGGCAAGCAGGGTATGGATGCCGACAAAGACAAAGACATTCAGGAGATACCCCTCCCTGAACGCCATCGGCAAGGCGAGGATCAGAAGGGCAAAAGGTATGAACTTCACCGCTTCATGTTTCAGGAGAGATCTTTTATCCATCATAGCAATAATCCGTGGTTGTCAGACTCGTTCCGTGTCACCCTTCTTGAAGAGCCCCTGGGGACGGACGAGGAGTATGATGAGCAGAATGATGAAGGCTATGGCATCCTTGTAGCCCGACGATAAAAGCCCGGCGCCAAGGGATTCCAGAACCCCGAGGATGATCCCGCCGAAGACGGTGCCGAGTCCGCTGCTCATCCCCCCGATGATGGCGGCGCAAAACCCCTTGAGGCCCAGCATGATGCCGACGTCGTAGGAGGTCATGGTGAGGGGGGCAATGATGATGCCGGCCATGGAGCCCATGGCTGCGCTGATGGCAAAGGAGAAAAGAACCATGCGCCTCACGTCGATACCCACAAGCCCAGCGGCGCGGCTGTTGTAGGCGCAGGCCCGCATGGCCTTGCCGCTGATGGTGTAATTGAAATAGAGCTTGCTGCAGATAATGACAATCACTGTAACGGCGAATATCCAGAGATGCTGGGGCAGAATCGTCGCCTCTCCCAGTTGGATAGGATCGTTGCCGGAAAAGGTCGGAAGCGCATGGGTATCCTTCCCCCAGATGAGCATGGCGATACCCCGGATGAGGATACTCCCGCCAATGGTGATAATCACCAGACTTATGGGTGAGGCGTTCTTCATGGGCCGGATGGCGAGCCGCTCAAAGGCGATGCCAACCAGGGTTGCCACGGCGATGGCCAGGATTATCGATACGAGGAGCGGCAGTTTGAGTGCGGTAAGAAAAAACAGTGTGAGCATGCCGCCCAGCATCACGAACTCGCCCTGGGCGAAGTTGATGATTCCGGTGGAGTTGTGAATGATGGCAAAGCCGACACCGATGAGGGCATAGATGGCCCCCGTCGAAAGGCCTGAGAGAAGGTACTGCGATATCTGATCACCAATGTGCATAGAGTAGACGTTTGGCTCACAATGAGGGAGCGCAGACCGGTAAAGCCTGCGCTCCCTTTATTGGCTGGAATGGTCCGTAGGTTTTACTATCTGCTACTTGACGAGGGCGAAGTCCCTTTTTCTGATCTCCACAAGGACGAAAGCGTCTTTGGCGAGACCGGCGTGGTCGTTTGGAGAGTAGGTGAATACACCACCGATTCCGGCGAAATTCCTCGTCCGTTCAAGCTGATTCCGGATAGCGGCCGGATTGTCGCTGCCCCGCTCGATGGCTCCCTTGAGAAGCATTAATGCGTCCCAGGCGTGGCCACCGAAGTGGTCACCCTCGGCATTGTAATGCTTCTGGTAGTCCTTGACGAAGGCAATGAGAGATTTTTTCTGCCGGTCCGAGTTCGGGAGGAGATCGGCCACAATGACGCGCCCCGATGGAAGCACAATCCCTTCAGACGCATCACCGGCCAGCTCGATGAACTTCTTGGAGGATACCCCGTGGCTCATATAGAGGGGAAGCTTCAGCCCCAACTGTTTGGCATTGCGGGCAATGACGGCTGGCCCCGGATTGGTTCCCCAGCAGATGACGGCCTGGGCACCGCTCCCGCGAATCTTGGTGAGTTGGGCGGTCATATCGGTATCCTTCGGGCCATAAGTGTCGTCGGACACGATCTGCATACCGTGGGCGGCTGCCTGGGCCTTGAGCTGCTCCCGACCCGAAGAACCGAATCCATCAGAAACAGTCAGGATAGCTACTTTCGCAATTTTCTTCCGCTTCAGGTTCTCATAGATCTTAGCAACCGCTAGGCCGTCGTTCTGGGCAGTCTTGAAAACCCACTTTTTAACCGGATCGGTGATCTTGCTCCCCGCAGCGCAAGAGATGAGCGGAATTTGTGCCTTTTCCGCAACCGGGATGACGGCCATGGTGTCTCCCGTGGTGCTGGGGCCGATGATGGCCGAAACCTTGTCATCCTTGATGAGACGATTGGCGGCCTGCACCGCCTTGGTGGCATCACCCTGGGTATCGTAAACGATGAGTTCGAGCTTTCGCCCCTTTATGCCGCCGGAGGCGTTGATCTCACTTACCACCATCTGGGCAGTATTGCGTTCAGGCTCACCCAGGAAAGAAGCCGGGCCGGTCACGGCAAAAAGGCCGCCAATCTTGACCGGAGGAGCGGCAAGGGCGCTTCCCGCCAAAATGGCCAGGGACACGACGAACGTCAGTATGAACGTAGCCCTCTTCAGCATAGTCAACCTCCCCTGTTGATTACTTTACCAGTTCCCAGTCCCCTTTGGTGATCCTGACCATCTCAAAGGCGGAAAGATTAAGTCCGTTATGATCCGCCGGCGACATGGTGAAGATGCCGGAAACGCTCACCAGCCTCTTAGCCTGCTCGATGCCGTCCCTCAGCTGCACGGGGGTTGCTCCCCTCTTAAGCGCGTTGGAAATGAGGAGGAAGGCGTCATAGGCATAGCCGCCGAAGGTGGAAGCCTCGACTCCGTATCCCTTTCTGTAGGCCTGGTCATAGTCGCGGAGAAGCTTTGCCTGAGGATCGTTTTTCTGGAGCTTGTCGAATACCGTGAGCTTGCCGGCCGGAAGGATGATCCCTTCGGCGGCGTCAGCTCCGGCCAGCTCGATGAACTTCTTGGATGCGACCCCGTGACTCATATAGAGGGGAATTTTCATCCCGAGTTGCCTCACGTTCCGGGCGATGATGGCCGGACCCGGGTTGGTTCCCCAGCAGATGATTGCATCGGGCTTGCCCGCCTTGATCTTGGTCAGCTGGGCAGTCATGTCGGTATCCTTGGGGCCGTAAACTTCGTCGGCAACGATCCTGAATCCCTTCTTGCCGGCAAGGGCCTTGAGCTGCTCGCGGCCGGAGGAACCGAACCCGTCGGAAACCGTAATGATGGCTAGGTTCTTCTGCTTGAGTTTCGCGGCATGAATCAGAATCTTCTCGGCGGCCACATGGTCATTGGCCGGGGTCTTGAATACCCACTTTTTCACCGGCTCAGTGATCTTTACCCCCGCTGCGCAAGAAATGAGGGGAACCTTCTCTTTCTCTGTCACCGGGATGACCGCCATGGTTTCACCCGTAGTGCTCGGGCCGACGATGACACTCACCTTGTCGTTCTTGATGAGCTTGTTGGCGAGCTGCACCGCTTTGGTAACATCTCCCTGGGTATCATAGACCACGAGTTCCACCTTGCGGCCTTCAACCCCTCCTTTGGCATTGGTCTCCTTAACAAGCATTTCGAGGGTGTTTTTTTCGGGCTCGCCAAGGAACGAAGCCGGGCCGGTCACGGCAAAGAGGGCGCCGATGCGGACCGGTTCGGCAGCCATGGCAATGGTGGCGGCGAGCAGCGTAACGAGGCTGAAGACAAGCACTACTATTTTCCTCATGTTCCCTCTCCTTCATCCGTCCGCCGCGCGATGGCGCGCGGGGAGCCGTTCAGCGGGCAGCCTAACGGCCCCCGCAGCATGGTCACATCGCGTACAGTCGCGCACCTTCAAGAACAGTAAAGCCATTTTCACTAAGCGTTTTGATCGCCTTCCCGGTTTCGTCAAAACGGAAGATAATGACGGCATTCTCACCGCACCGCTCCACGAAGGCATACATGTATTCCACGTTGATCTGATCGCGGTCCAGGGCCTGAAGTATCTGGGAAAGCCCGCCGGGGCGATCTGGAACCTCTACGGCCACCACCTCGGTCTTGCTGACGGTGAATCCCTTCTCCTGCAGGACAAGTTTCGCCTTCTCACGGTCATTGACGATGAGGCGCAGAATGCCGAAGTCAGAGGTGTCTGCCAGGGAGAGGGCGCGGATGTTGACTCCCGCGTCGCCAAGTACCTTGGTGATTTCAGCCAGACGGCCCGACTTGTTTTCTATAAAAATGGAAATCTGCTCAACGTTCATTCCACCCTCCTTGCAGGGTCAGGCCACTGCCTCCCCATATTTCGGACGCGGTACCAATGCACCCTGTGGTATCAGCTGTTTATCCGGTTGTCGATGACCCGCTTCGCCTTCCCTTCACTCCGGGTAATGGTCTGGGGTTCCACGAGACGAACCCGGCAGGAAACGCCGAGAATATCCTTTATCTCCTTCTCGATCCGGTGAGACAACGACTGGAGCACCTTGACCTCGTCGGAGAAGAGCCGTTCGTCCACCTCCACCTGAACCTCAAGGGAATCCAGGTTTTCCTTGCGGTCGACGATGAGAACATAGTGGGGCTCTACCCCCTCGATTCCCATGAGGATCGACTCGATCTGCGACGGGAATACGTTGACCCCACGAACGATGAGCATGTCGTCGCTTCTGCCGGTCATACGGGTGAGACGGGCGTGGCTCCGGCCGCAAACGCACGGCTCGTAGGTGAGGCTCGTGATGTCGCGGGTCCGGTAGCGGATGAGAGGAATCCCCTCTTTGGTGATGGTGGTGATGACCAGTTCGCCCCGCTCCCCTTCAGGCAAAATCTCACCAGTGTCGGGATCGATGATCTCGGGGATGAAGTGGTCCTCCCAGATGTGGAGCCCTTTCTTCGCCTCGCGACACTCAATGGCCACACCCGGCCCCATGATCTCAGAGAGGCCGTAGATGTCGATGGCACAGAGGTTCAGTTTCTCCTCGATCTCGCCCCTCATCGCCTCTGACCACGGCTCGGCCCCGAAGATGCCGACACGGAGCTTCAGCCCCTGGAAGTCGATCCCCTCCTCCCGTGCCGCCTCGGCCATGAAGAGCGAATATGACGGAGTGCAGGTGAGGACCGTGGAGCCAAAATCCTTCATGATCATGATCTGCTTTTTGGTGTTCCCCCCCGACATGGGGATGACCGAGGCGCCAAGCTTCTCTGCACCATAGTGGGCACCGAGGCCACCGGTGAAGAGGCCGTAACCGTAGGAGTTGTGGATGATGTCACCCCGGTGGACGCCGGCCGCCGCGAAGGAACGGGCCATGAGTTCGGACCATGTGTCGATATCCTTGCGGGTGTAGCCGACCACGGTCGGCTTGCCGGTGGTGCCGGAGGAAGCGTGGATGCGGACAATCTCCTCCATCGGCGCCGCAAAGAGGCCGTAGGGGTAGCTGTCGCGCATGTCCTGCTTGAGGGTGAAGGGAAGCCGTTGCAGATCGGTTAGGGACTTGACACTGTCGGGGGTGATCCCGGCCCGGTCGAAACTCTGCCGGTAGAAGGGGACGGAGGCGTAGACCCGCGCGACGGTAGTCTGGAGCCGCTTGAGTTGCAGGGCCTCCAGGGCCTGACGGGGAAGTGTCTCGAACTCTTCGTTGTAGTAGCTCATCGTCGACTCCTCACCCGATCAAAGGCTTCGGCCCCGGTGGAACGCCGCGAGGTTCACCTGGAGGGCCCTGGGGGGGACCATTTTCTCCAGAGCCTTCATCCAGCACTCATCGGCGATGTCGAGGCGCTTGGACACTGCCCCCAGCAACACCGTATTGGCAGCGCGGACATTTCCCGCCTCGGCGGCCATCTTCTGCCCGTCAACCAGAAGGAAATCGGGAAACAGGGCCGCGATTTTCCCGGCGAGATTGTCGGGATAGGCTTCCTGACCCAGGAGCACCGACGGCGGCTGAATACACAGGTCATTGGCCACCACTGTCCCCCCTTTCTTCAGGAGGGGGAGCGAGCGGTAGGTTTCCAGAATCTCGAAGCCAAAGAGAATATCCCCTTCACCCTCGGGCACGATGGGTGAGTGTACTTCCCGGCCGAAACGAACGTGGGAGACGACACTGCCACCCCGCTGGGACATGCCGTGGATCTCACTCTTTTTCACGTCGAACCCGGCCTGCATGAAGGCTTCCGAGAGGATCTCCGAGGCGAGCAGGATCCCCTGCCCGCCGACGCCGACAAGGAGGATATTGGTTATGGTGTCGCTCATTGGGCCCTCCCGATCGCATTGAATTTGCAGAGCTGGCGGCAGACGTCACAACCGGTGCAGAGGAGCGGATCAATGAAAGCCTTTCCCTTCTTCCCGTCGGGAGCTGGTTGCCACTCGATGGCCGGGCAGCCAAGCTTCAGGCAGGCCTTGCAGCCTGTGCAGTGGTCCTGATCCACCGAAAGGACGAGCCCCTTCTGGAAAACCCCTTCCCGCTTAACCAGCACACAGGGGCGGTTGGTGATGATAACCGACGGCTCGGGTCGGTTCATTTCCTCCTGTAGCGCCTTGCGGGTCTGGTCCAGATCCAGGGGATCCACAACCTGGATGTGGCGTATGCCGAGGGCCGTGCAGAGCTGGACGAGATCGACGGCATTGGTCTGACCGTCCGACAGGGTCCAGCCGGAGGCGGGGTTGTCCTGGCGGCCGGTCATGGCGGTGATCCGGTTATCGAGGATGACGACCGTGGCCGGGGACTGATTGTAGGCCATCTCCATGAGACTGTTGACGCCGGTGTGGAGAAAGGTGGAATCACCGATGACCGCCACAACCTTTTTCTTCTCCTCCGGGTCGAGAACACGGACGATGCCGCTGGCGGTACTGATGCTCGCCCCCATGCAGACGCAGGTGTCCATGGCGTTGAGGGGCGGCATGAAGCCGAGGGTGTAGCAGCCAATGTCGCCGGTGACGTAGGCCTTGAGCTGATTGAGACTATAGAAGACCCCCCGGTGGGGGCAGCCGGGACACATGTTGGGTGGACGCCCCGGCAGCTTTTCGACAGTGGTCTGGGTACCGTCGGGGAGACCGAAGGCTTTGCGGAGCCGGCCAGGGGTGAGCTCTCCGCAACGGGAGATGATCTCCTTGCCGATTACGGCAATGCCGGCGGCTTTCACCTGTTCTTCGATGAAGGGGTCAAGCTCCTCAACCACATAGAGCGTCTTTACCTTGGCAGCGAACTCCCTGATGAGCGCCATGGGAAGCGGATAGACCATCCCGAGCTTGAGGACCGAAGCGGTGGGGAGAACCTCGCGCACGTACTGGTACGAAACGCCGGCTGTGATGATGCCGACCTCGGTGTCGCACATCTCCATCCGGTTGAAGGAGGCCGTGGTGCCATGCTCGGCGAGCTTCACGAGCCGCTCCTCCACGAAGGGGTGACGAATCTTGGCGTTGCCCGGAAGCATGACGAGCTTGGTGGGATTCTTGACAAGTTTCGGAGTCGGAAGGCCGGTCACGGGCTCCGCCAACGCGACGATGGACTTGCCATGGGAAATACGGGTACAGCTGCGGAGCATCACCGGAGTGTCGAACTGTTCGGAAAGCTCGAAGGCGAGCCGGGTAAAATCCTTGCACTCCTGGGAATCGGCAGGCTCCAGCATCGGCACCTTGGCGAACCGGGCATAGTTGCGGCTGTCCTGCTCATTCTGGGACGAGTGCATCTCCGGGTCGTCGGCGACCACCAGAACGAATCCTCCCCCGACGCCGGTATAGGAGAAGGTGAAGAGCGGATCGGCCGCCACGTTGACCCCCACGTGCTTCATGCAGGCGATGGAACGCCCGCCGCCGAAAGAGGCGCCGATGGCAACCTCAAGGGCAACCTTCTCGTTGGGAGCCCATGAGGAGTCTATTTCTTTGTAGTTGACGATATTTTCGAGGATTTCGGTGGACGGTGTGCCGGGGTAGGCGCTGGCAACCTTCACCCCTGCCTCAAAGGCGCCGCGGGCGATGGCTTCGTTGCCTGAAAGAATTTCCTTCATGGTGTGTATAATCCCTGGAAAATAAAATAAGGGGAAAGCCCCCCTTAACGGTGGAAGGACTATACAAAATAAGCGGATTGCAAGTCAACTCCTTTGTAGAACGGGTTTTTAGGACTTAAGGGAGGTTTGATTGTATCAAACCTCGAGGCCGAGCAATACTCCTTCAAGAAGACCGAAATCGCTCACGGTCATCCGGTCGAAGCCGAAGGAATCCATGGTGCTGAGGGTGATGAGAATGCCGGCGATGATCAGGTCCTCCCGCCCCTTTTCGAGCCCGGGCACCGTGAGGCGCTCTGCGGAAGACAGGGGCAGGAGCATCCCAAAGATCCGCCGGATATCCTCCCGCGTCAGGATATGGTTATTCACGCGACGGTAGTCGTAATCGGTCATTCCGAGACTGATGGCCGCCAGGGTCGTTGCCGTGCCGGCGGTGCCGACGAGCGTCGCGCCGTCAAGACGGCCACAAAACCCTCGTCCGGCAAGCCGCTCCCCCAGTCCTGCCAATTCCCGGCCTATCTTCTCCTCCATGGCCGGGACGTCGGGTTTTCCCTCGGTGAGCCGAACCACGCCGAGAGGAAGGCTTTCGGTGAAAAGCGGTGTGCTGGACTCGGCAAGAGTGTACTCGGTGCTCCCTCCTCCCACATCGAAGACGAAGAAGTCCCCCTCCTTCCGGTTGAGTCCGGAAAGGACCCCCACCAGCGTCAGGAGCCCCTCTTCCGTTCCTTCAATCACCTCCAGCCGGATGCCGGTCCGCTCTGCTACCTCGTCACAGAACGCGGCACCGTTGGCCGCATCCCGAACCGCGCTCGTGGCAACGGCCCTCAGCCGCATCACGCCAACCCTTTTCATCTCTTCGGCAAAATCAACCAGCGCATCGAGGGAGCGCTGCCACGCCTCCGGAGAAATCCCGGTCTCCCGGGTAAATCCCCCGCCAAGACGGGTTATGTGGCGCTTCACGAGCACCGGGGCAATGATGCCCCCCTCCACCCGACCGATGAGGAGACGGGCCGTGTTTGTGCCGAGATCGATTGAGGCGTACGGACGCTGCATCAGGTGAACTCCCTCCTGGTTTCAATGATGGTGAGGCATGAATCGGCGATCTTCGCGAAGGCCGAGATCATGTCCGCGTAGATGATCCCCGCCCGGACGGTGCACTTGCCGGTGGAGAGACGCTTGATGTGGCCGTTCAGCATCGCTTCCCGCATCATCACCACCTCGTCCCGAAGTCCCCTGCCGATCTCCGCGGCCCCCGCTGCAGGGACTTCGATGGTCTCAACCGCCAGGGCGACCAGTTCCTGTGCCTTGCGGGCCAGCTGCCGGATTTCGGTCATTGCCGTGGGGGAGAAGAGGAGCTTCTCCTCCTTTTTCTTCCGCAGGTAGTCGAGGACCGCCTCGGACTGGTCCGCCACATGCTCTAGTTCGCTGATGAGCTGGAGCATGATCGGGATGTCCATGGACTCCTCCGGCGGCAGCGGCTGACGGGACAGGGCCACGAGGAAATCTGACAGATCCCGCTGAAGGATGTCGACGGTGTTTTCCTTCTGGGCGATGGCAGCCGACTTTTTTGCGTCGTAGCGGAAGAACTGCTCAACCATCTCACCGTACATGGTGCGGGTGATCCCGGCCATTCTGCGGAGTTCATTCCGGGCCTGGAGGAGTGCGATGGTAGGGGTGTTGATGACGCGGTTGTCGATGAAGACCGTGCGGGCCTCAACGCTCGCGGCCCGTTCACTGCCGGGAATGATGTGGGGGGCCGAGCGGGCAAAAAAACCGATGAGCGGCAGAAAGATAAATGCGCTGAGGATACTGAAAGCAGTGTGGGTATTGGCGAGAACCCGCGAAACGGTCGCCGACGAGGTAAGGTCGGCCGGCGACACGGCGGCCACGAACCCGATGAATGAGGGGAAAAAGAGCATGACGACGGTAACGGCAAAGGTGTTGATGATAAAGAAGAAAAAGACCGCCCGCTTTGCTTCGAGAGTTCCGCCGATGGATGCGATAGCGGTAATGACCGAGGTGCCGACGAGTTCACCGATGACCATGGCAGCGCCGGTCTCGAACGAGACGAGCCCGCTCCCTGCCAGGGCCATGACGATGGCGATGGCAGTGCTTCCCGACTGCACCAGGACGGTGAGCAATGCCCCGAAGAGAACGGCCGTCACATGTTTGGAGATGAGAAACGTCTCGTGACCGAGGATGATGGCGTTCTGCTGAAGCGGCAGGAGGTTGGCCTCCATCACGCGGAGCCCAAGAAAGAGAAGCCCTGCGCCAAGGATCAGCTCGCCGGCGTTGACCCAGCGACGTCGCCGCACGAAGAACCTGAGCCCGACCCCTATAAAAACCGCGGGAAGTGCGAACGAGGTAATCTTGAAGGCGATGAACTGGACCGCCAGGGTCGTGCCGATGCCGGTACCGAGAAGTATCCCCAGGGCCTGGTAGAGGGAGATGAGCCCTGCGTTGACGAAACCGATGGTGATGATGCAGGCGGCGCTCGACGACTGAAGGAGCGACGAAAGCGAACTGCCGAGAAGGGCCGCGGCAAGACGGTTACCGGCAACCCGTTCCAGCGCCCGGCGGAACCGGTCGCCGGCAAGCTTCTGGAGCCCCTCGGTCATGGTCTTCATGCCGAGGATAAACAGGCCGAGCCCCCCGAGGGCCTCTAGGACGTAGAGGATGGTCATGGACGTCCGTGTCCTTGCGCGTTATTTCGAGACGGCAAAGGGGAAGGTGAAGTCAGGCGGAGATGACTTGGACGCACCCTTCCGGAAGACGAGGAGCTTAACCTCTTTCGTCCCCGCCAGGTCGACCCTGAAATATACAAGTCCCTCCGCCTTTGCGCCGGGGATGACGGTTTCTGCGTTGAGGGCACGGGTGTAGATGTCCTGAGGGTAGACCTCGTAGTAATAGGGGAGCTGGGAGCCGGTATCGGTGTAGGCAGAGGTCCTCTCGTAGTCTTCCAGATAATAGAACCCCACATAGGGATAGGGAATCAGGTAGTAGGAGTCCCGGGAGACAATCTCCTTTACCCGCTCGGGGGTGAGGGGGAAATGCTGGCGGTTCTGGTCGTCGAGGAGGAGAAACGAATCGGTGCTGAACCCCACCTCACGGTCAGTCTGGTTATGGATGGAGACATCGAAAGCGGTGACCGTGCCGTCAAGGTTGTAGGAAACCATCTCCCGATCGGAGTTTGCCACCTTGACGGCGATGCCGTCCTTCGTGATGGTCTGGGAGTTGTCGACGGAGTTTATTACCCCCTGGGGAACCTGCTGCGGAACAACCTTGAGAGAGCACCCAGTCAGGAAAAGCGTGGCACAGAGGAAAGAAAGCACCAGAGTTCTCATTGCATATACCCCCTGCAGGAAATCGGTCCGGCTGAAAACCCGCACGAAACCTGAAAAACAGTGTAGCACGTACCTGCCGCGCTGTCAGGAGCCAAAACCGTTGGGGCGAAGAAAGAACAGGTATATCGGCCTTCCTACCCAGGAATCTCCCGGTTATTGCTGCCGCTCTCCCACCGTTGAGACATGAACCGCAGCGAAGGAATCAGGAAACGTGACCACACGGATTAAGGCCCCCTCCTCCGCCTCGCCACCGGGGACGGCGGCAATGAACAGGTTGAGCCTGGGGTTCAGTTTTGTCCGGAGATACCGCTGGGCCTCAAGGGCCAGCAACAACGAATTTCTGACCCGCTCCTCCCGGCCTTCTCCCAAGCTGGCGCACGCCTCGACCTTTACGATGCGCCCGGACTCAAGAGCCGCCAGCCTGGGCACGAGAGAGTCGAGCGCGCGCCTAACCGTTGTGTCGAGACAGGAGGCAGTGCCCCGCAGGCGCACCGCGCCAATCTCTTCACCTGCCGACGGTGAACCCTGCGCAAGTCCACCCTGGGGAGTAACGATCAGCGATGCGAGCACCAGGAAGATGGATGCCGTTTTCATCAGCTTTCCTTTGAGACGAGGAAAAGAATCTCGCACCGGCGGTTCAGTTTTCTTCCGTCGGCAGTGACATTGTCAGCCAGCGCCTTCGACTTGCCGAGCCCCTTGATGAAGACCTTGGCCGGGTCGATCCCCTCGCGGGCGATGAGGTAACTGGCCACCGAGATGGCCCGTTTGAGGGAAAGATCCATGTTGTAGCTGGCGGAGCCGACATTGTCGGTATGGCCGTCGACCCGGAGATAGACCCACTTCGTGTCCTTGCGGATCAGCTCGGCCACTTCGGAGATGGACTTCCTCCCTTCCGCCGACAGGCTCCACTGGTCGAAGTCGAAGGTGACGTCCGGAAAGCGGAACTTGCGATAGACCTTCATGCTCTCGGGGATATCCTCGTCGCTGGCCGATGCAATCTTGATGCTTTGCCCCTTCACATCGACGCTGTAAAGGGGGGTGACTCCGTCGATGCGGCTGAGGGTATATTCAAGGGCCGAGTTTTCCAGTGCTCCGGACACCCGGGAGGCGAGCCGCACCTCTTCGCCGCTCTGGGTCAGGGAGACCTCTTCATGGGTTGTGGGAGAGACAACCTTGGCGGCGGCGGGTTGGGCCGCAATGGTCACCTGGCCGTAGGGCTTGATGGTGATCTCTTCCTTGTCTGGCTCCACCGAGACCTCGAGCTTGCTGACCGGCGCCTGGGGAGCCAGGGAACTTACAAGAAGGGGGGAAATCGGGATGATCTTGCGGATCTTGACCGGCTCTTTCTTTTTCTGCTCCTCAAGGGGGTCCAGCCCCTGCCCGAGACGCGGCACCGGTTTGACGTAGCTGCCGACTCCCTGGCATGCCGTGAGGCCAACAATCCCCCGCCAGTCGGGACTGCCGTCGGCAAGGCCGACGCCGCCGGCCAGGTTGAGGGTAAGATGGGGGGAGAGGTAGTACTGGAAACCGATCAGCCCTTCGAGAGAGTCACCAAGAGATGGATCGCGACTCGTGTTCCCGGTGAGTTCGCCGGTGACTCTCATGCGGAGTGCGGGGGAATACTCGCCTCCCAAACCGTAGAGTATCTCGTTGTCGAAGTCTTTCCCCTTGGGCGACCCCGCCAGCAGATATCCGGAATAGGCATGAACCCCGAACCGGTCCGTCGCGTAGGATGCGATGATGCGCCCCCCGCTGCTGGTGGTTCCGTCAACATCCGTGTCCTCGGCTATCTGGCGCTGGACAAAGAGGTCAGCTGCCACTTTGAAGGGTGAACTCCGCTTGCCGATGATCCTCAACTTCGAACCCATTTCAGCGTATCCCTTCCCCGTCTTCTCTTCGTCGCCGTTGAAGAGGAGATTCGGGTAGGACCCGTAGAGTTCCCAGAACGTACCAATGCCGAGGGTGAGTGCAACGGGAATGGTCAGGGCGTTGTCCCCATCCTTCGCGGCACTGATTCCCCAGGCTCCCACGCAGATATTCCCCGCATCGAGCGTGTCTGCCGAAGGCACCGTGATGAGCCCCGTTGCGCCGTTCATGGCCGGATTGGCAAAGGCCGTTGCAGCGAAAACGACAGAGGTTATGAGAAATACACCGAGTCTTAGCATGAAGTGTTAGCGCCTGACTTGCCAAGGGAGACCGGCGATGGCATCGAGTTCCGGATCAGAGACAAATTTTTGTCACTGGGTGCTGGCTTTCCGACAGTACGTGATACTACGGGGTAAGGGGGCAGGCGCCCCTTCCGTTATTCACCGTTATCGACCCGCTCCTTGAGCTCCTTGCCAACCTTGAAAAACGGAAGCTTCTTCGGCTTCACCTCGATTGGTTCGCCCGTTTTGGGATTTCTGCCCGTGTAGGCTTTGTAGTCCTTGACAACAAAGCTGCCAAACCCGCGGATCTCGATCCGCTCGCTCCGCACCATGGCGTCGGTCATGGCATCGAAGACGATGGTGACAATCTCCTCCGCCTTCTTGTAGGTGAGCCCCTTCTCTGCCGCCAGTGTCTCAATCAGTTCCGACTTGTTCATTACAACCTCCTCCCAGTTAGGTATCGAGAAAGAATTGCAGAGACGCGAGTCTCTCATGAAAACTAATCGGCTGGCAGGCTCGAAAACTTTAGTAAATTCGCCAAGAATCTTTAGCAGCATCCCTTGAGATACTGCTTGGCGACAAAAGCCGCCTCTTGGGACCGCCCGCTTGACTCAAGAAGTGCCACCAGCCTCTCGGCCGCCTCCCGCTTGACCGGCGTGGAGAGCAGCTGTGAAAACTGGTCGATGGCCTTCTCGTTCTCTCCCCGCACCCGATGGATTTCACCCAGGAACATCCCGGCTTGGTCGGGCAGAATGCCGTGCACCACCATCCGCTCCAGAAGCGGTACAGCCTCGTCAAAGCGACCGTTTTCAGTCAGCAGCTGCACAAGGCTGAGATTGCAGAGGGGATTGGCGTCGTTCAAAGCAAGTGCCCGCCGCAACAGGGTCTCACAGCGGCGGCCGTCTCCACCATGGTGCGCAAAAAGGGCCAATTCATAGAGGAGGATGTCACTCTCCCCGGCAGCCAGCAGTCGCTCGTATATCGTACCGGCAGTTGCCTGGTCACCTTCATGGGCCGCTAAATAACCCTGTGCAAATTCCTCTCCCAACCCGGCGTACCTCTCGGGCAAATCTCCCGGCAACGGGCGAATGAGAAGCTCGAACCGGTCCGCATCACTCAGTCCATCATCGTCAAGGTAAATCATTTCGGAATGTTGAGACGCTGAGCCTCCGCAGCCGCCGCAGTGCCCCCCTTTGTCATGGTGATGCACGGGTTCAGTTTCACTGTCCAGGGAAGCCAGAAGTTTTTCCGTCTTTTCCCGGATAGTTACGTCTTCTGCCAGTTCCAGGGACAAATTCAGATGCTCACTGGCCTTGGCAGTTTCACCCATCTTCAGGCAATGGCCGGCCTCCACCAGGTTCATCTCGGCGAGTCGATTTCCTGCCAGCACCATTTTCTCTTTGATGGCGGCAACCGTTGCCGCATTCTCGGGAACGTTGGCATCAAGTCGTTCCAGTGCATCCTCAAGGGTGCTCCTCGCCTCGGCAAAACGGCCGGCAGCAAGGAACTTCTCACCTTTTTCCAGACAGGTTGCGGCATCCTTGCGGAACAGTTTCGTGAAAAACATGGTTAACCTCCTCTGTATCCGATGAAGTGTGAAATTCCGGGGGGATTTGAATGATAATGCCAAATACAATCAGACTTTTTGCAGCAACGTGACGCTTTCGATATGGAAGGTCTGGGGAAACATGTCGATGGGGATACATTCGCGAACGGTGTAACCGTCCTTGCGGAAGATTCCGAGATCCCTGCCAAGGGTTGCCGGATCGCAGGATACATAGACGATCCGCTCCGGCCTGAGGGAGGCTATCTCTGCAACCGCTTCCTTGGCACCGGTGCGCGGCGGGTCGAGGATGACAACCGGAAAACCGTCACCCCGGGAAGCGAGATGCCGCCCCCCCGTGGCTGCATCGGCACGGATGAACTCAATTTCTCCGGCACCGTTGGTCAGTACGTTGCGTCGTGCGTCCTCAAGGGAGGGGGCGTACTCCTCAACCCCCACGACCCCCGCGGCATACCTGGCCAAGGGTATGGAGAAATTGCCATTGCCGCAGAACAGATCCAGAAGTCGCTCAGCGCCCGTCAAGGCTGCCATCCGGTAAACCGTCCTCAAGAGTTCCCGGTTCTGGTGGTAATTGACCTGGGAAAACCCGCCCCTGCTGAAGCCAAGGGACATTTCGGGAAGGTCCGGCAGAAAACCAGCGGGAAAACCATAGGTGAGCCCATCGACACCCCATACCGGTTCGATGCTCTCCTTGCGGCCGAACTGGAGATGGAGGCCCTCCACCGCGGAAAGGTCACTGCGACACCCTGCGAAGTAGGCACGCGCACCCTCCCGGTCATCGCCGATGTAATGCACAACGGCCACTGTCGCCCCGCCGTCTCCCACGGCTGCATCAACCTGAGGGATGCGATCCGGCTCGGCAAAATGACCGACAACATGGCGAATTTCCGCCAGTACCCGGTTGAGGGCCGGGTGACAGATGGCACAACCACCCGGGATATCCACAACGTAGTGGGAACCCCGGCGGTAGAACCCCATCTGGAGCTTCCCGGCGATCCATCGCACCTTGAACTGGACCCGGGAACGGTAGCCGTAGGGTTCGGCGGCGGCAACGGCCCTGCCGACCTTCTCCGGCTCAACCCGGCCGAAACGCCACAGGGTGTCGGCAACAATCCGCTCCTTCGCCTCAAGCTGATCAGCATAGGAAAGATGCTGCCACGTGCAGCCGCCGCACGTGCCAAAGACCGGACATGGCGGCGCTACCCGGCGTGGAGATGCCTCAATGAGCTCCCTGAGCTCCCCTTCCAGGTAGGAAGGCTTTGCCAGGGTGACCCGGATTCGAGCCACGTCCCCCGGCGCCGTGAACGGCACGAAGCAGGCCTTCCCCTCGACGCGACCGAAACCGGCGCCCCCGAAGGCCAGGGATTCGATCCGGACGACGGTCTCAGTCATGATGGTATGCCATTACCCGGCAAGAATGGAGTTGTTTCTTCCGAGCCCGGGCGAGTTCAGTCCGCAGGAAACGGCCGGGAAAACTGGGGGCCGAGAAGTAAGGAAGCGAGTGAGTGATGAAATTGCCCATGAGACGTTCAGCTACGGTGCCGATGGCGGTGGAGGGGACCCCCATCTGCTCCACGGTTCGGCTGTAGACCGCCGGATCTCCCACGAGACGACGGGCGTCTTCCAGGTCGCCCGGTTCGTCGAAGCTATCGGGGCAGAGGGGAACTTCGCATGAAATTTCGATCTTCACGAGGTAGAAGTCGCCGTAATACTGGCGGGTGTGGTCAAAAAAACGGACAACCAGACCGTTTTCGAGGGTCATCTCCCTGATGATACTTATCATTCCGCGTCAAACCTTCTTTGGAGTCGATAGTGGTAAAAAACGTTACATACTACGCTTTTCGTTCCGAAGTAAAGGCGTTTGTCACCTATCCAGCCACCATCTCGTCACCATCGGTGACCCAGGCAGGACAATCCTGCCGGCCATTTATTCCCTCGATATTGCCGTGATGCCGCAACATCGAAGGAATGGGGCCGGGAAACGCACGGAAAACGGCTTGCATTTTCCCCGGATAGCGAGTAAGTTAACTGAGTTTTATGATAATCCATCACCTGTACCAAGGAGCGCTGAATAACCCATGAGTAAAGAAGAAGCCATAGAAGTTGAAGGTACGGTCATCGAACCCCTCCCCAACGCCATGTTCAGGGTAGAACTGGAAAACGGTCATGTGGTGCTCGCCCACATCTCCGGCAAGATGCGTAAGTACTTCATCAAGATTCTTCCTGGAGACAAAGTCACCGTGGAACTTTCCCCCTACGATCTCAGCCGGGGCCGCATCACCTACCGCGCCAAGTAACCCCATCTCCGTCTCCTGCAGGGGAGTGCCAACATCTCCCCCGCGGAGTCACCCCTCTCATTTCCTGCCGTAACTTATCCGGTAGATGGCTCCCGCCTTGTCGTCGGAGACAAGGAGTGCGCCGTCAGGCATCACCAGAACGTCCACGGGACGCCCCCATGCTCTCCCGTCCCTGATCCAGCCCTCGGCGAACACTTCATAGGAAACCGCCTTACCTCCACGAAGGCGTACGAGCGTCAAGCGGTAACCAAGGGGCTCACTCCGGTTCCAGGAACCGTGCTCGGCGATGAAGATCTGCCCCCGATACTCGGCCGGGAACATGCTTCCCGTGTAGAACCTCATCCCGAGGGACGCCACATGGGGGCCAAGCTCTATCTCCGGCGGCACAAAAGTCTTTCCTTTCCCCTTCTTCCCGAAGCCCGGATCGATGATATTCGCTCCGTGACGGAAGGGAAATC
The DNA here is from genome assembly GCF_030834625.1 of Geobacter sp. Taxonomy (NCBI): domain Bacteria; kingdom Pseudomonadati; phylum Thermodesulfobacteriota; class Desulfuromonadia; order Geobacterales; family Geobacteraceae; genus Geobacter; species Geobacter sp. The sequence goes on along the minus strand of NZ_JAUQXO010000036.1, from coordinate 39,780 downwards.
CAAAGTGAAGGCCCGCACGGGGTGCATGGTTCAATTCGTCGGGGGGACGGTCATCCCCCATCCAGTCCCGTCCGTTGTCGGTGAACCAGAGTTCCCGCGTCTCCGGATGCCAGTCAAAACCAACCGTATTACGCACTCCTGCGGCGAAGATCTCGAGTCCTGTGCCATCGGGACGCATCCGCATGATAGTCGCGTAGCGAGGATCCTTCTCCTCACAGACATTGCACGGTGCACCAACGGGAACATAAAGAAGCCCGTCGGGGCCGAAGCGGATGAACTTCCAGCCATGGTGCTTATCCTTTGGAAACGAGTCGTTCACCACCACTGGCCTTGGTGGATTCCGGAGTTGCTCTTCAATCCGGTCGAAGCGGAGCACCCGGTTGACCTCGGCCACGTAGAGCGAACCGTTGCGGAACGCCACGCCGTTGGGCATATTGAGGCCTCGGGCGATGGTAATCACTTCGTCGGAACGACCGTCACCCGTGCGGTCCACCACCGCGTAAACCACACCTTTGTCGCGGGTCCCCACGAAGAGTGTCCCTTTCGCGCCCAGGGCCAGGGAGCGGGCACCGGCAATATTGTCCGCGTAAACAGATATTCTGAAGCCTGGCGGAAGTTTGATGTCCTCCAGCGGGATCCTCTCCGCCGACACCGGCGTCCATGCCAGGAGCAGGACGAAGAGCAGTGCCCCCGCGGCACCCCGTAATAACCATCCCTGACGTTCCATGCCCCCTCCATTGGGAGAATTCATCTCCATCAGAACAAAGTCTACGGTAATCGGCCGAACTGTCCAGTGTGGGTCGTCTCGACCGATATACGGCTGCCATACCATTTTTTGCTTAACAAACGATGAATTATGGTGTAAAAAATAACGTTTTTACAACTTATCACCACCAAGGAAAAAGGGGATCACGTATGTACTCTGTTGCTGACTTAAAGAAAGGGCTGAAGATTACCCTCGACGGTGATCCCTATTTGGTCATCGCTTTCGAGTTCTCCAAACCGGGCAAGGGGCAGGCCCTCTACCGCACCAAGATGCGGAACATGATCACCGGGGGCATCCTCGACCGCACCTACCGCTCCGGCGAGACCTTCGAACCGGCAGCGCTGGAAGAGCGGCAGATGCAGTACCTCTACAAAGAGGACAACCACTACACCTTCATGGACAACCAGACCTTCGAGCAGGTGCAGATGAGCGAAGAGGCCGTTGGTGACTCAAAGAACTTCATGATCGACAACCTGCCCGTCGACGTACTGATTTTCGGCGAGAAGGCCATCGGCGTAACCCTCCCCAACTTCGTCAACCTTCGCGTTGTGCAGACCGATCCGTGGGTCAAGGGTGACACCTCCGGCAGCGACTCCAAGCCCGCTACCCTCGAAACCGGTTACGTGCTCCGTGTCCCCCCCTTCATCGAGGAAGGAGAAATGATCGTGGTCGACACCCGAACCGGCGATTACTCCACGAGGGTCAGGGGCTAGAGCCGATGACAGTCAACTGGGGCCTTGCCCGTCGCCGTGAGGCGCTCGGGGCACGGGCCCGCATCATCCAGGAAATCAGGCGCTTTTTTATCGAAGGGGGGTATCTCGAAGTGGAGACCCCCCTTCGCATTCCCGCTCCTGCGCCAGAATCCCACATCGACCCGGTTCCGGCGGACGGCTGGTTTCTCCAGACCTCACCCGAGATCTGCATGAAGCGCATGCTGGCGGCGGGCTATGGCCGGCTCTTCCAGATCTGCCATTGTTGGCGCGCCGGCGAGCGGGGAAGGATGCATATCCCCGAATTCACCATGCTGGAGTGGTACCGGGCAGGAACCGACTACGCTGGGCTCATGGACGAGTGCGAGCGACTCGTCCGATCGGTGGTAGAAGGGATGGGATTTGGTGGAAAGCTTGCGTTTCGGGGAGGGACTATTGATAGTGCCGCCCCATGGGAGCGGACCACGGTGCGGGACGCATTTGTGAAGCACGGTGGAATGACCATGGAAGAGGCGCTGGAACGGGATGTTTTCGACGAGGTCATGGTCGAGCGGATCGAGCCCCGTCTCGGCAACGGTCGCCCCACGTTCATCCATGACTACCCGGCCTGCCGCGGTGCCCTGGCACGGTTGAAGCCGGACGATCCGACGGTTGCCGAACGGTTCGAACTCTATATCGGCGGCGTTGAATTGGCCAATGCCTTTTCGGAACTGACCGACCCGGTGGAGCAACGCACCCGTTTCGAAAGCGAAGCCGCATTCCGCGCCTTCCGGGGGCAGATCACCATCCCCCTCCCCGAGAATTTCCTTGCCGAACTCGCCGAAATGCCCCCCTCGGCCGGCATCGCCCTCGGCGTTGACCGACTTGTGATGGTACTGCTTGATGCGGCCTCCATCGACGAGGTGGTGGCGTTCACGCCGGAGGAACTGTAACCTTCTTACCCCTCCCCTACCCCATCACCGGTCCCGGTATTCGACAATCTCCCCCCGGAAGCTCCGCAGGAGCCATGTGTCACCCCACTTCTCAACGGCATCGGGAAGAAGCGGAATCTTTCCCTTCCCCCCGGGCGCGTCGATCACGTAGTAGGGCGTAGCCATCCCCGAGGTATGCCCCCGCAACGCCCCAATGATCTCCAGCCCAGTCTCCACGTTAGTCCGGAAATGCCCCGTCCCCTGCACCAGATCCATCTGGTGGATGTAGTAGGGCCTCACCCGGATGGCGAGGAGCTGCTGCATGAGGTGCGTCATAACCGCCGGATCGTCGTTTACGCCGGCAAGGAGCACCGTCTGGTTGCCAAGGGGAATGCCGGCATCTGCCAGCCGGGCACAGGCCTTGATCGCTTCGGGGGTAATCTCCCGCGGATGATTGAAATGGGTGTTGACGTAGAGGGGATGGTAACGCTTGAGCATCCGGCAGAGCCGTGCCGTGATCCGCTCCGGAAGGGTCACCGGGGTACGGGTGCCGATCCGGATAATCTCCACGTGGGGAATGGCCCGAAGCCCTGCAAGAATTGACTCTAAATGCTCGTCACCCAGCAGCAGCGGGTCTCCCCCCGACAGGATCACGTCCCGGATGGCCGAGGTCTCTTTTATGTAGCGGAGCACATCGTCCCAGAAACCTTCGCCCCCCCCCGCCAGCGGACACCCCACCCGACGCTTTCGCATACAGAAACGGCAGTAGACGGCACACTCATTGGATACGAGCCAGACGGCCCGGTCGGGGTAGCGGTGAATGAGTCCGGGAACCGGCGAGAGCCGTTCCTCATCAAGGGGGTCGGGAAACTGGTCGTCCAGGAGTTCAAGGGGATCAGGGACGCACTGGCGCCAGATCGGATCACCCGGCTTCTCGATGAGCCCCAGGTAGCGGCGGGTGATCCGGAGGGGGTAACGCCGCACCAGCGGAGCCAGCGGCCCCGGACCAATGTCCAGACATTCCGCGAGCTCCTCGGGGGTGGTTATACTGTCGGCGATGACCCGACGCCATGTTTCCATCTTCCTGCTCTCCTTCCACAAACGGACAAAGGCGGGGAAAACCCCGCCTTCGCATCACTGCAACCTCTGCCTGTTCTCACACCTGAAGGGCGCCGATGAACTCCTTGACGTCACTGATCCCGCTCTCAACAAGATAGTGCTCCATCTCCCGGGCAATCCGCTCGGACGCGGCCGGGTCGAGAAAGTTTGCGGTTCCCACCTGCACGGCCGTGGCGCCGGCGAGCATGAATTCCAGGGCGTCGGTGCCAGTCATGATGCCGCCGATGCCGATCACCGGAATCTTCACCGCCTTCGCCACCTGCCAGACCATCCGGAGCGCCACCGGCTTCACGGCCGGTCCCGAGAGGCCGCCGGTCACGTTGGCCAGGATCGGCCGCCGTGTCTTCAGGTCGATGGCCATGCCGGTCAGGGTATTGATGAGGGACAGGGCGTCCGCTTCGGCGTCGGCGCAGGCCCAGGCCATTTCAACGATGTCGGTGACGTTGGGGGAGAGCTTCACGATCACCGGCTTGATTGTGGCCTCCCGAACCGCTTTCACCACCGAGTAGGCAGCCTTGGGCTCGGTGCCGAAGACGATGCCGCCGTGCTTTACGTTGGGGCAGGAGATGTTGATCTCCATTCCCGCCACCTCGGGGATTTTGTCCAGGCGCTCAGCCAGCTCGGCATACTCCTCGACGGTGTTGCCGAAGAAGTTGACGATGGTCGGCGTGCTTACGGTGCGGAGAAACGGCACCTTCTTCTCGAGGAAGGCGTCGATCCCCACATTCTGGAGACCGATGGCATTCAGCATACCGCCGGTGGTTTCCTGGATGCGGGGTGTACGGTTGCCAGCCTTGGGCTTCAGAGAGAGCCCTTTGGTGATAATGGCGCCGATCTGCTCAAGATCCACGTATTCGGCGAATTCCTCGCCGTAGCCGAAGGTCCCCGAGGCGGTCATGACCGGGTTTCTGAGCTTGATCCCCGCTATTTCTACGGACAGGTCTGGTCTGTTCATTGGTGCTCCACTATACCCACATCAGTTGATCAAAAGCGAAAACCGGGCCGTCCTTGCAGACGCACCGGTAATCCGGTGTCTCGTCCGCATGGTCCTTCCCCTTCACCACGCAGCCGAGGCACGCCCCCATGCCGCAGGCCATGTAGGCCTCCAGCGACACCTGGCAGTGGGTACCCGTCTGTCGGGCAATCTCAGCAACTGCTTTCAGCATCGGCATGGGACCGCAGGCGTAAATGGTCTTCTTCCGGCCGTCTTCGCGGATATGCCGCTCCATGACCTCGGTCACAAGTCCCCGGTCACCGAGGGTCCCATCGTCCGTGGCCACGTAAGTTTCTACTCCGAGCCGCTCGAACTCGGTCACGCAGAGGATGTCGTCCCTGGTTCTTCCGCCAAGAAAGAACCGCACCCGGGAGCGCTCCACAAGGGACTTGGCCAAATAATAAAGGGGTGCGATCCCGATTCCGCCCCCCACGAGGATCTTCTCCTCCTCCGGAGCGCCCAGGTCGAAGCCAGTGCCCAGGGGTGCGATGATGTCGACGTGGTCACCGTGATGGTAGGTGGAAAGAGCTTCGGTCCCCTTCCCCACCACCTTGTAGAGCAACTCAAGGTAAGTGGCGGAGCTGCAGCCGGGATACTCGGACAACACCGTGCCCACGTCGAAGATGCCGAAGGGGCGTCGCAGAAGCGGATCAATGGCATCACGCACCCGGACCATGACGAACTGCCCCGGCTGTGCTCCCGCCAACTTGGGCGGAGCGGTTATCCGCATCCGGAAGTAGCCCGGAGAAACTTCCTGGTTGGAAATGATAGTCGCTCTAAACTGCATCGGCACGGTCCTCGCTGTTGTCGATCGTGTATTCCATCAGAATGGCATCTTCGCCGTTCTCGTAGTATCTCTTGCGTCTTCCGGTTTCCCTGAAGCCCAACCGCTGATAGAGGGTCAACGCGGGAAGATTCGAAACACGCACTTCGAGACAGACAACCCGGGCACCTCGCGCCTCAAGCTCGCTGATGGCGCGGCGGACAAGCACTCCGCCGACCCCCTTGCTGCGGCAACCATGTTGCACCGCCACGTCCAGAATTTCCCCCTCGTCGAGAACGAGCGTGGGGCATATGTAGCCCGCCATGGAACCATCACCGGTACGTGCCACAAGGGGATATGAACGGGGGGATTTTAGCTCGGCGATGAAATGTTCTCTGGTCCAGGGACGCGGGAACGACGTCGATTCAATCGCCGTCACCTCATCGAGGTCGCCGGAGGTCATCTGATGGATTGTAAGTGCATCCGGAACGCCCATTTTCGACCGCATCTTATGCGAAGGTTACCACCCTTGTAAACATGATTTTTTGGGCCTTGACGGCCGCCAGATAGGGTTTGACTTTTATCGGTTCATGGGGTAAATTTTTTCGTCATTTCACGGGAGGATAAGTCTTGAGCACTAAGGGAATTACCTATAAAGATGCCGGCGTTGACATCGATGCCGGCAATACATTTGTAAAAATGATAAAACCGTTCGTAAGGGCCACGTCGCGCCCGGAGGTCATCTCCGATATAGGCGGCTTCGGCGGGCTCTTTTCGTTGAACACCAACAAGTACAAGAATCCTGTCCTGGTTTCCGGCACCGACGGAGTTGGCACGAAACTCAAGATCGCCATGATGGCCGATCGCCACGACACGGTCGGAATCGACCTTGTTGCCATGTGCGTCAACGATATCATCGTCCAAGGAGCCGAACCCCTCTTCTTCCTCGACTACTTTGCCACCGGCAGCCTCTCCCCGGAACGGGGAGCGGCCGTCGTCAAAGGAATCTCCGAAGGATGTATCCAGGCTGGGTGCGCTCTCATCGGCGGCGAGACTGCCGAGATGCCCGGCTTTTATCAGGACGGCGAGTACGACCTGGCAGGATTCACCGTCGGTGTCGTGGACCGGGACAAGATCATCGACGGCTCGTCCATCACTGTCGGCAACACCCTCATCGGCATCGCCTCCAGCGGCCTCCACAGCAACGGCTACTCCCTGGCCCGCAAGATCATCTTCGACACCCTGGGACTCGGCATCAACGACATGCTTCCCGGCCTCGACCGGAGCGTTGCCGATGAACTGCTCACCCCGACCCGAATCTATGTCAAGACGGTCCTTAACCTTCTCCGCGACTTCCGGGTAAACGGCATCGCCCACATCACTGGCGGCGGGCTCCTGGAAAACGTCCCCCGCGTCCTCCCCAAGGGATGCAAAGCGGTCATCAGGCGTAACAGCTGGACCATGCCCGAGATCTTCCACATCCTTCAGAGCGGGGGGAGCATGGAGTGGACAGAGATGTATCGCACCTTCAACTGCGGCATCGGCATGGTCCTGGCGGTGCCCGAGAAGGACGTGGACGAGATCCTCATTCGCCTCTCGGGACTCCAGGAAAAGGCCTTCGTCATCGGTGAAGTGGCTAAATGCGAGGCCGGCGCCGAAGCGGTGGAACTTCTCTGAATCGGCTGACAACCATGACTGATCTACTCAAAATTGGCGTTCTCGTCTCGGGAAACGGATCAAACCTCCAAGCCATCATCGACCGGATCGAGGCGGGCGCCCTCCCGGCGCAGATAGTCTGCATCATCAGCAACAAGGCCGATGTCTTCGCCCTCGAACGGGCAAAACGTCACGGCATACCCACCCAGGTCCTTGACCACCGTGCCCACGCCGGCCGCGAGGCATACGACACCGCCCTGGTGGAACTGCTCCGTTCCCGCGGGGTGGGCCTCGTGGTGCTGGCCGGCTTCATGCGGATTGTCACACCGATCCTTCTCGGGGCGTTCCCCCATGCGGTCATGAACATCCATCCGGCGCTTCTCCCTGCCTTTCCCGGTCTCCATGCCCAACAACAAGCATTGCAGTACGGGGTGAAAGTCTCAGGGTGCACGGTGCATTTTGTCGACGAGGGAACCGATACGGGACCGATCATCATTCAGGCAGTGGTGCCGGTTCTTGACGACGATACCGAGGAAACCCTTTCAGCCCGCATCCAGAAAGAAGAGCACCGTATCTATCCCGAAGCGGTCAGTCTCTTTGCCGCAGGACGCCTTGCCGTCGACGGCAGAAGGGTTGTCATCGCGCCGACAGCCTGAGCCCCATCGGCAAGACATGCAAGGAACCCCTTGTCCGTGCTTCCGCAGGGTTCGTCTCAAGGCAGGACTTCATGATAACCGCCAAAAGGAACCTCGTCATGAAAAGGATCATTCCCCTGCTGATTGCCACCATGGTCAGTGCGCCGATTGCCATGGCAGCCGACACAATGATATTCCCGTCAAAAAACGGAAATGTAACGTTCAATCACAAAGGCCACACCGACTTCCTCAAGGATTGCAAGAACTGCCATGACAAAACCCCAGGTAAAATAGCCAATTTTGGCAAGGATTACGCTCACAAGACCTGCAAGGGATGCCATGAAGTCAGGGGAAGGGGCCCGACACGGTGCGGTCTGTGTCACAGAAAATAACAGAAATATCGCATGACGCTTAACGAAAAAAGCCGACCCTCTTGGGGATCGGCTTTTTTCGTTCCAGACCGCGCAAACCTTACGCTGCGCTCTCTGAAGATTCGTTCTCTGCCTTGAACCACTTTTCGAACCAGCTCCGGTGGTCCTTCATGGCGAGGATCTTGAGGTCATTGGGGCCAAGCCAGACACCTCCACAGCCGGGGCACCGGTCAAGGGGAACGCCGCGAAAGGTCACCGCTTCAATCTCCTCGCCGCACTTGGGGCAACGGTTCCGGCAGAGCTCCCGAATCTGGCGCTCTCGCTCCGCCGTACGCATTTTCCCGATTTTTTCCTTTTCCTGCTCGTAGATGAACTGATTCTCAAGGGCCTTCTCCCGCTCCTTCCATATGTTCTTCATTAGAATACACCTCCCAGAAAAGATCAGTTTTCTTTTAATAAGTATAGCAGACTTGCCAAAAATTCTCTGCACCACCGGACATTCTCCAATGAGGGATTCAGTACGATTCCTCCTCACATGACTCTACCCGGCAGCATGCGCTCCCGCGGTGAAGGCGAAGCGAAATACGGTCTCCGGGGCTGAGTTGGCGGGACGACCTGATCACTTGCTGTTCCGGAAGCTTGAAGGCCACGCTGTATCCCCGTGCCAGAGTGCCGAGGGGGGATAGGGTTTCGAGCCGGGCCGTCTGCACAGCCGCGGACTCCCGTGACCGGTCCAGGTGACGCTGCAGGGCAATCTCACCTCTGCCGCTCAAGGTAATAACCCTTTCCCGCGCTCGCTCCACATTGAGGGCAGGGGTCATGAGTCTCAGGTGATTCTTGAGCGCTTCCACTGCTCCCACACGGTCTTTCACGACTCCCGCAAACGCACGTTCGAGTCGTGCCGAGAGATCATCCACCCGCTGGGCCAGATGCCCAATGAGCATGGTCGGTTCGCGAAGAGCGCGGCTGAGAGCGTCAAGCTCGCCACCAGCCTCGGCCAGCATGCCCCGCATCCCCTGCACAAACCGATGACTGAGGAAATCAACCCGCGATGCCAACTCCTCCTTGCTCTTCACGACCAGTTCAGCCGCCGCCGAAGGAGTCGGCGCCCGCAGGTCGGCAACGAAGTCCGTAATGGTGAAATCAACTTCGTGCCCAACCGCGGAAATGACCGGAATACGTGAACGGTGGATTGCACGGGCCACCTTCTCCTCGTTGAAGGCCCACAGGTCCTCCAGCGATCCCCCTCCCCTTCCGACAATCATGACGTCAACGGCGCCGTAGCGGTTGAAGTCATTGATGGCTTCGGCAATCTCATCGGCCGCACCTTCACCCTGAACCTTCACCGGTCTGAGCAGAACCTCTACGTTGGCAAAGCGGCGGTTGAGCACATTGAGGATGTCGTGGATTGCCGCACCGGTGGCTGACGTCACCACCCCGATCCGTTGCGGCAGGGACGGGATCGACCGCTTGTGCTCCTCGGCGAAAAGCCCTTCCTTGGCCAATTTTTCCTTGAGTTGGATGAAGGCGAGCTGCAGTGCCCCGATTCCCCGCGGTTCCAGGTATTCGACGAGAAGCTGGTAATCTCCGCGCTGCTCATAGACCGTAATCCGTCCCCGGACGATCATCCCCATGCCATCACGGGGGTGGAATTTCAGGACTCGGGCCGACGCGCGAAACATGACGCAGCGAAGTTGAGCGCCGGCATCCTTGAGCGTGAAGTAAAGATGTCCTGAAGCAGGCATCGCCAGGTTTGAAACCTCACCATCAACCCAGACGTGTTCGAAATTCTCTTCGAGTACACCTCTCACGAGCGAGGTAAGCTGGGAAACCGTCAGAATCCGTTTTTCCGGAAAAAGATCCACGAAAACTCCTCGTAAATACCGTTGGTTCCAGTGGTTCTAGCACAGGGGTGATGACGTGTCAAACCGGTTGACCGTCCCCGTGTGCTCAGTGTAGTATGGTCGGCATGCAGAGTTACCCATACGTCATCACCGTCTCCTCGGAAAAGGGAGGCGTCGGCAAGACCACCCTCGCAACCAACCTGGCCATCTACCTGAAAGCGCTCGATGAAAACCTGCCGGTTTCCATCCTTTCCTTCGACAACCACTTCACCGTCGACCGGATGTTCGAAATCAGGGGACAGCGCACGACCGGCACCGTCGCCGACCTTCTCCTGGAGACTCCGGGGAGGGACCTGATCCACACTGGCCAGTACGGTATCGGCTATATCCCTTCATCATCTAACCTTTCGGACCTTAAAGACATCGTCAAAACACCGATGATGCTGGCGCGACTCCTGGCCCTGTCCCATATCCCGGGAATCGTCGTCATCGATACCCGGCCCGACCTGGACATCCTGACCCAGAACGCCCTCTTTGCCGCCGACCGGGCCATCATACCGGTGAAGGACATGCCGAGTCTTGAGAACTGCCGCAACATCTTCGCCCTCTTCGACCAACGGGGACTCGACCGCAAGAGTCTTGCCCTCATCCCCTGTCTCGTCGATGAGCGGATCAAGTTCGACGGCCCCTTCGCCGACCAGAAGACGCTGCTGAAGGCCTACGCCATCAACCGGGGCTATCGCTGCTTCGAAACCTACATCTCCAAGAGCCCCAAGGTGGAGAGCCTCAACACCAACCCAGACGGGAAGATCTACCCGATTCTGACCCATGCCAAGTTGACGGAGGTCCACGGCCAGTTTGCCCAGCTTGCCCAAACGATCATCGGAGAGTACCGCGGCACCGCCGAACCACGCGCCCTCCTCTTCCACCAGTGGCTCCAGGCCGAGGAAGAGCGGAAGAAGGAGTCCTTCTTCGCCCGTCTCTCGGGGCTCAAGTCGGAGTGCCTTCTCTGCGGCCGGCCCGCCTCCGGCCAGGGTGGGGACAGAGTCTCCTTTTACTTCGAGGTTTCAGACGGCAGTGCCGCCGGCTTTTTCGATGAAGAGTGCTTCTTCCGACTTCTTATGACAAACGTGTACAACCTGGACACGAATATGGCGGATGACGACCCCACGCTCCTGATCATGCGTGATGCGGCCCGGGAATCGACGTTCGTCTTCCGTCCGGTGTCCAACGGCAGCGGCACAACGGTCGAATTTCACCGTTTTGACCTCGACGGCGTGCACCATCTGAAAAAAACCTATCCTCTGCGGGAATTCGAGGGGGGGATGCTGCGGCGGGAAAGAAGCAGGTTGTTCTCGTTGATGGCTGAAACTTTCGGCAGTCGACTGGACGGAACACCCGACAGCTTTCTGCTCGTCCACCCGGTCCACCAGGAAAAGCCCGAGGCGATCCTGCAGGAGGAAAATTACCGGGGACTCACACGCCTCAAGCAGAGGATTACCCAGCAGGTCCTCCGCCCGACCTGACCTACTACGAACCAACTTCCATTAGCGCACCAGAGATGACGCCGGAACGAACGTAATACCCTCTTCCCGCAGTTTTGGCAGTTCTGCTGCAAGGGCCTGGATAGTGGCAGGATGGGGATGGCAGATGGCAATGGCGCTTCCCCGCTTGCGGGCAATGGCCGCTGCCTGTCTGATCTGCTTCGAGATATATCCAACATCTTGGATATTGTCGAGAAAGACGGCTCTTGACGCAGTCCTCACACCCAGTTCACGCGCCATCGACTCTCCCACTGATATCGCCGAAGTCTTACTGTCGACAAAAAACAGTCCCCTCTCCTTGAGCTCCCCCAGTACCACCGCCATCTTATCCCTGCTTTCGGTGAATGCGGACCCCATATGGTTGTTTGCTCCCACCGCCTGAGGAATCTCTCTGAGATAGCCGTTCACCCGTGCAATGATCTCCTCGTTGCTCTGGGCGAGAATAAGACCGTTCTCCTCAAGACGGCGCTCCGGATACCCCTTCGGTTCCATTGGAAGATGGATGATCGTTTCGACCCCTCGACGCTGGGCCTCCTGGGCTACTTGGCGCACCTTCGGAAGGCCCGGGATAATGGCAAATGTCACGGGGACGCCGATGTCGATAATCGAACGGGCCTCCTGCATTCCCTTACCCATGTCGTCAATGATGATGGCGAGACTTCCGGGGCCTGTGGGACGTGGACGGGCAAGCCTCTCCACCGGTGATGGCACAACAGTCGCTGTATAGTCTTCATGAACAACCTGTTCCTTCTCCTTATACTCCCGGAGCGGAAGTTTATGCCGTTCCGTGACTTTCGGCAAATCCGGTCTTCTCTCGGTCCGCTTCTCCTTCAGAAGACCGTCGATGAAGAGGACCGAAAAAACAACAAAAGCTACGAGAGCCATGAGAACAAGAATCGGACGCATGTTCCGCCCTGTCTTTTTTCTGTTTACCCTGATTTTGCCATTTCGATGTCGTGCCACGGATAATCCTTGAAGTGATATACCAACTCCGTTTGTATAGCACACCGCCGTTGCGATGGGCAACGGACATTCAAAACCAAAAAAGAAAGCCCGCCGTGAGCGGGCGGGCTTTCTTGTGGCACAGAGAATTGGGAAAACTGCTTTACTTCTTCATTTCCTTCTTGGCCCCGCCAGACACCAGATAGTTGGCGGTATATATGTAGTCATCCACATAATCCCGCCGACCATCACGATTGAGGTCGAAGGCGGGAGCCTTTTCAGTTCCAGGCTTGGAGAGGAAAACGAAAAAATCAGTATCATCCACCACTCCATTCTTATCGACGTCAATGTCGGCTGGGGGGGCACTGGTAATAGGAGAGTCAATCATCCTCTCTCCTTCGACGATAGTGAGTGTCGCCTCAACTATTCCGACCACTGGTACGGCCTCTATCACCCAGCGATTATCACCCTGTTTCTTCAGAGACTTGAGACTGGCCCCCCTCAAGGCAAAGTTTGGCGCATGATTTCCGTCTCCGGGCAGATCAATCAGGACTTTCACGGTATTTTTGCCATCAGTGATGCAAATGGGAGGTTCCTGTTTGATCGAAGCGGCAACGGGTTGGTCGAACAAAGCCACAAGAGCCTTTGATGTCCTGATACCCCTATACTCCTTGAATCGTTGAAGGATTCCCTTATAGACAACGTATTTTTGTTCCTGTATCGAGCCGGTACTCGGCAGCACCGTTGCTGGCGACGCGTGCCCCGGTGAAGGCTCGTCTTTGTCAGCATCTGGTTCTTCAGTTCCAGGAGGCGGTTGCCACTCCATCGGTTGCTCGCCCATGGGGGATGCGGCAGGCTCTTGGCCAACGGGCATAGCCTGTTCCGGCGTCTCGGTTACCTCAAACGATCCTACAGCACCCAGATTGATCGTCCCAGGCACAGTAGTTGTCACTATTGGCTGTTGTGATTGCTGGGTTGTGCCCGGTTGCTGAGTCGTGTCAGGTTGTTGACCGGTCGTGCTCGTCAGCGGGGTCGTGTCAGGCGGCAGAGTCGTGTTCGGCGGCAGAGTCGTGTTCGGCGCCGGAGTCGTGTTCGGCGCCGGAGTCGTGTCAGACGGCGGAGTCGTGTCAGGCGGCGGGGTTGTGTCCGTCTCTTGACCGGTTGCGCTCGTCAACGGGCTGTCGCTCGGTTGATTCGAACTGTCGAGACCGGTCAACTCACAGGTGAGTACTGGCCTCCCCCACAACTTGCCAGTGGGTGTAAATGTGACGATTGCCACGGTGCCTGACCCGGAAACAGGTGGCTCATTGACCATTGCCACCCGCACCTTGCCGGACGCCTCCATTATGTTTGGCAGGAAGATCTGCCAGTCAGCCAGCCCCCCCCTGTCAACCTTTGGATTAGACAATGAAGCCTTGTCATAGGTAAGGGTGAAGTCAATTGCCCCAACATTGATGAGGCCATGGGCAACAACCCTGTACCCTCCGCTGCCCACATCCTCCAGGTTCAGCCCAAGGCAGGCTGCGGCTACATCGGAAACAAGGGGAGAAATGAACATCAGTGCCCCTGAAAGGAGAAAGGAAAGTCTTTTCAATCTCATTAGGCATGCCTCCGTTCTACAGTTCCATTCAGCAGGAAGGACCCAGGATAACTAACCGGGCAAGGCATCGTCAAGCAGCAGTAACGCGACAAAAACACAACTATGGGTTATGAATCTTGTCCCACGGCGCCACCAGTGCCGAAAATAGGACAAATCCTTAGATGAACAACGTTTTTTGACGCAACAAGTAATGATGCAGTTCAGAATGCCATGCAGGGCACAACCTTTCTGCCTGGCTTGACCCTTGTGAATGAAGAAAATCTTACTACAAGAAAGCACGTACGATGCCAAAAAACCTCCATCCCTGACAGACAAAAGGAGCAACTGCAGTCATGCGGAAATATGACACAACCTTGAAGGAGGACAGGAGGTCTCTACCTGTTTAACTGGCGTGATTAGTTGCGTGAACTGCCTTGAGGAGGGAAATGGCTTCTACAGCGTCCTTATTGCCTTCGAGATGGTAAACCTTTTCAAGGGATATGAGGACCGAACCATGGAGCCTCTCAAGCTCCGTGCGCTCGGCGCAGATGAGGTGATCAAACGGCTCCTCAGGAAGAAACACCCCCGCGGACAAATCCTGAGCAGCTTCAAGATATTTCCTGGCTGCCGAAATGTCCCCGCGAGCCAGCATCTTTATGCCGGTTTGGGCGTAATATTTGAACTGGCTTGAATCTGCGGAGAAAATGCTGAAATCGAGCCGAATTGCCTCCCCGAGGGTTATGATGGGGTTGATACTCCGGGGGCCTGTAAACGATTTGCGAAGTCTGCTCAAGGTGGTTTTGAAGTTCTTGGCGCCAGAAATCGGGTCGCAACCGGGCCACAACATCTCAATAAGTTTGTCCCGATGGAGCCACTGGTCATAAGAAATGAGGAGGTAGCAGAAAAGGATTCTCGCCTTCTGGCTTTCCCACATGATAGTTAGGGGGGAATTGTTATAAAAAAACGCAAGGCCGCCGAAGGTCTTTATCCCGATTTGCTCGGAATTCCCACAGCGTTGGTCAGCCATTGCTCCCGTAGGGTGTGTATGCATTTTTATTAACCAAAATTTAGCTTTTGAACATTCGCACGTTATTTACTACAAAAGAGAAAAGGAGTCAAGAGACGAACCAACATGCACAAAAAAAGAGGAGAACGACTCCCCTCTTTTTTTGTGCTGTATCGCTTATTATTGTGTTTTATTAATTGTCTTCAGGATCTCCCAACCCTTGAGGAGATCAAGGGCCCGCAGAACCTGGTAATCCCCTTTCAACTGCTCATCGCTCTTGACGGGTGGAGCCTTCTCTTTCTCGATCTTCTTATCGTCTTCCTCTACCTTCCCGCTGGTCTCGAAGTGGTTTTCCAGATCCTTTTCTCTGATGTGACCTTCCTTCTTCTCGGTAGGCTGGATTTCAGCACGTTCCACAACGATATCAGGCGTGATTCCCTTGGCCTGGATCGACCGTCCGTTCGGTGTATAGTAGCGTGCCGTGGTGAGACGCAGCCCCGAGTCGTCCGAGAGGGGGATAATAGTCTGTACGGACCCCTTGCCAAAACTTTGGGTTCCCATGACGACCGCCCGCTTGTGATCCTGAAGGGCACCGGCCACGATCTCGGATGCGCTCGCGCTGCCACCGTTGATGAGCACGACCACCGGATAGTTCGGCTCAGTTCCCCCCTTCCGGGCGCTGAACTGCATGCGGGAATCCTTTTCACGACCCTCGGTGTAGACGATGAGCCCCTCTTCGACGAAATGATCGGCGACCTTGACTGCCTGGTCGAGAAGTCCGCCGGGATCATTACGGAGGTCAAGGACAAGCCCTTTCAAGGATCCACCATTTTCTTCCTTCAGCGCCTTGAGAGCCTTTACCAAGTCGTCATCGGTTTTTTCCTGGAACTGGGCAATTCTGACATAACCGTAACCATTATCGAGGGTCTTCGAACGGACACTCTTAACCTGGATGATAGCTCGCTCAAGGGTAAAGTCCTTCGGCTTGTCGAATCCCTCACGCACGATTGTCAGGGTGACTTTGCTCCCCTTGGGGCCGCGCATCCGCTTGACGGCATCCATGATGCTCATGTCCTTGGTGAAGCGGTCGTCGATCTTGAGTATCTGGTCACCTGCCTTTATACCGACACGGAATGCCGGGGTATCCTCAATGGGCGAGATAACCGTAAGAATGCCGTCTTTTATGGTTATCTCAATACCAAGCCCACCAAAGGAACCCTTGGTGTCGATCTTCATCTCCTTGTATGTGTCAGGGGGCATGAAGGAACTGTGGGGGTCAAGGGATGACAGCATGCCGTTGATGGCACCATAAATGAGCTTCTTGGTGTCCACCTCTTCAACGTAGCTCTTTTTCACGATGGCGAGGACATCGGTAAACAATTCGATGGATTCATAGTCGTTTCCACCCTCTGCTGCGCACCGCTTCTGAACAACCAGACCACCTACGGCAGACACCACGAAGAGTGCCACCGCGAACAGCGCAATTTTTTTACCTTTCCTGGTTCCGAACATCATGCCTCCCGTGATGATTAAATGCAGCCTATCTGAACCACGATGCCGGATCAACCGGCCTTCCCTGGTAACGGATTTCGAAGTAGAGCATGTCACCCCGTGGTGAATCCACGTCTCCAACACTGGCGATAGACTCATTTCGCGCCACTTGAGCTCCAACCCGCTTGGTAATACGAGAGGCGTGGGCGTAGAGACTGAAGAACCCGCCGCCATGGTCAACGATCACCATGTTGCCGTAGCCTTTGAAGTAGTTTGCGAAAATGACCTTCCCCTCGTAGACGGCCTTGATATCGGCGCCGGCCGGAGCAGCGATGGAAATGCCGTTGCTGACGGTGTAGGAATTGAACTCCGGATGCTTGTGGCGACCGAAACCACTAACAACCTGACCGCTGACAGGTAGTGACAGCCTTCCCCGCTGGGCGCCGAAACCCGTATTGGGAACGGACGGAAGCCCGGGCGGCATCCCCTTTGACGGGGTCTTTTTATTCGTTGAAGTATAGCTCTTTCTGCTCATGGCTTCAAGCTTTCGTACCATGGCCTGGAGCCTACCGGCATTGGCCTGGAGTTCACGCAACGATGCCAGGTGGGCCTGCTTGTCCTGCCGTACTTTGACGAGATAAGCGGCTTTTTTGCTCTTTTCTCCTGCGATTTCCTGCTTCTTTTGCTCTATTCCAACCTTAAGCCGTTCCTTGCGCGTGGCATCGTTTTCAAGCGTTGCCTTGAGCTTTGAAAGCTCGGCTATCTTTGTGTTGTAGTCGGCGAAGAGTTTCCTGTCGTTCTCAATGACCGACCTCATGTACCGGAGGTTCTCCACCATCTGGGGAAACGACTCAGAAGAGTAGAAAACCCTCAGATTACCGATCTCTCCGGCTTTGTAGACGGAAACGAGGCGCCGCTCGATCTCGTGCTTCTTCTGCTCAACCTCATTCTTTACCGTACCGATCTCCTTCTCGGTCTTTGAGATGGTGCGCTCCACCCCCTGCAACTCCCTGGCAAGAGTGGCAAACTGCGCCTCCTTTTCCTTGAGGCTCCTGTCGATGACAAGAAGTTCTCCCGAGACTTTTTGCTCCACCTTGGCCGTCTTTTTGAGAAGTTGCTTCTTTTCCTTTATCTCCTTCTTGACACCTCGGAGTTCCTCACGCACGTCGGCACCGGATGCTCCCGACGCGAGGAGCACCAGCAAAAGAACAGATATTGACAGTAACCGCTTCATTGCTGGCTGTTGATGAACCGCTTCAGGGACGTGAGACTTCCGAGGAAGCCAAGGATTACTCCTCCCGCTAAAATTCCGGCGATATATACCGGAGGCAGGAAGGAGAGACCCGTTACCGAAGAGGAAAAGTTGACGAAATTCGTCGCGCTGTGGAGAAAGCCGAAATAGGCTGCCACGAGAATGAGAAGCGCCAGGACGGCACCGGCTGCTCCTTGTATGATTCCTTCAATGAGGAAGGGTGCCTTGATGAAAAAGCGGGTGGCCCCCACAAGCTCCATGACCTCAAGCTCCTCTTTTCTGGCATAGATGGTCAGTTTGATGGTATTTGACACAATGAAGAGCACCGCCATAAGGAGAAATCCTCCAAGGAGCGCCCCTACGAAGCGGAGAAAGTTCATGAACGTATTAAAGCGCCTGACCCATTCTTCGCCGTACTGGACCTCCGCTATGCCAGGAACCTTCTTGAGTTGGGCAACATAGGCCTCCATGGCAGCATCCTCACGGCTCTTCCGCTTGAGTGTTATCTCGATGGAAGAGGGAAGCACATCGGCCGGAACGCCGTCGAGAAGGGTCTCCTGCCCCTTCAGACGGGCGCGGAAGCGCTTCATGGCTTCCTCTTTGCCGACGTACCCCACCTTGTCAGTCCCTTCGATGGCCTTGACCCTGGCCATGATGGAGGAAAGTTCCTGGGGGGTGTGTTCCTTGTCGAAATAAGCAGTCACCTGGATCTTTCCGCTCCATTCGTCCGCCGTGGACTCCAGATTCACGAAAACGAGAAGGAAGAGAGAGACGATCAGAAGCGCCAGGGTTATGGTGCCGATGGTGAGGACGTTCACCAGAATGTTCTGACGGATATTGAGGAGTGCCCTGGCAATGAAGTATCGGAACCTTCCCCCTACGCCATCCCCGGACAGGGTGGGACGAATCGACGGCTTATTTCGGGACATCGGTATCCTCCGCAACGCGGCCCTTGTCCAACACAATTACCCGCTTGTGGCTATTCTCGATCACCCGGCGGTCGTGGGTCGCCACCACTACCGTGGTCCCCCGGATGTTCGCATCCCGGAAGATGGAAAGGATCTGCTCCTTGTTCTCGTCATCCAGGTTACCAGTCGGTTCGTCGGCAAGGAGGATCTTCGGCTCGTTCACCAGCGCCCGTGCCAGGGCAACCCGCTGCTGCTCTCCACCGGAGAGCCGCAGCGGGGTGGCGTTGATCTTGTGCTCGATCCCCAACTGTTTCAGGATGTGGTAGACCTTTTTGCCTATGTCACGCTTGCCCCATCCGAGCACCTCTAGGGTGATGGCTACGTTTTCCAACACGGTTCTGTTGGGCAGTAGCTTGAAGTCCTGGAAAACAACTCCGATGGTGCGGCGAAGGTGCGGAATCTGGGTTCGCGTGAGTCGGGTGATGTTCTGCCCGTCAACGATCACCTGCCCCCGGGTAGGGGTGAGCGCAGCATAGACAAGCCTGAGCAGGGTCGACTTTCCTGCCCCGGAAGGGCCGGTAACAAAAACAAAGTCCCCTTTGGGGACCTTGAGGGTAACATCGTTCAGTGCTGCCGCGTCGCGCTGATAGGACATGAAAACGTTGTGAAACTGAATCATCATCTCCTCTTTTCCCTTTAAAACCTCCGTGGCGGGGTTTTCCCGCAGCACGCTACCATTCGTTGTACGGTTTACCGTCGGTTCCCACCAAGGGGGAACCGCTATGTACATCATAGACGTTGCCTGTTTCCTTTTTCCCGGACGCCGCCTCATCGGTCGGTTCCGGGGGCGGCACCGTAACCCATGAGTCAGTTTTCGCCGTAAAGGGATCCCGGGGGAGATCGCGAAGATATTTCTTGTCAACGAGCTCTTGAAGAGTATCGGGATACTTTCCCTGGTCGGCGTAGAACTGGTCTATGCCACTGCGAAAGCTGTAGAGGTTCTCCCTCAATACCGCCTCTCTCGCCTTGATGAGGCTCCACTTGTAGCTCGGCACCGCTATCGTGGCAAGAATGCCAATGATGGTCACGACGATCATCAGCTCTACGAGCGTGAACCCCCTGCGGTTATTGAGCAGTCGTCTGAACATCGGCGCGTTACCAGTCCTTATAGAGTGTCCCGTCGATAGCTGTACCCTCACTCAGGGAGTAGACGTCATACACATCGGAATTGTCCCAGGTGGTGCTGTCGGGCTCGTCCTTGTAAGAACGCATTCCCCATTCGGGCTTTTCACCCGGCACGGGACGGTTAAAGGGATCGACGGGGATCCTGCGGAGGAATTTTTTCTTCGTCGTAACCGCCTCGCCACCGAAATCCGTTCCTTCGACGAGAACTTCCAGGGTTTCAGGATACCCCGATTCATTGAGGACTTGCTTCCCCTTGTGGGCCTCGTCATAGGCCTTCTTGTACTCATCAATGGCCGTGCGGATCTCCCTGAGGGATCGGCGCAGCTCAAGCTCCTTGGTGCGTTTGACAGTCATCTGGGTAAAGGGAACCACCACCGTGGCAAGGATGCCGAGGATGGCGACAGTCATCACCAGTTCGATGAAGCTGAGTCCCCCCTGCTGTCGGGCAATCCTTCCAATTGACGGGGAAAAAGCTTTCACGCTCACTTCACTTCGACAACCGTATTGTAAGGGATGATATCAAGCGGCCTGTTTGCCTGGTCGGTAAAGGTTACATTCTGAAGCCCGAGACTTGCCGGCCCCTTGTTCTTGGCGGCAAAGGTCACCGCAAGGAGCGATCCTGCGCCATCGATCCCCTCGGTAACGGTGCGCCCCATCGTAATCGTCACCCTCCCCGTCCCCTTGTCGGCCTGGGCGTTGAAGGTGGTCGGCTTGCCGTCACGATTCAGAAATGTCCCTTCCACCGCCCCCACATACTCGATGAATATAGGATCATAAAGAAGCACAAAGGGTGCCTTGGCAAGCCCCTTGACATCGGAAACCCTGATTTCGACCTTGAACTGGGAGCCGAGATCCACCGCTGCCGGCGCCGATATATTGAGGCTTCCGCGCACGGGGGGCACAGGTGTCGCAGCGGCAGGAGCAGCAGCCTGAGAGAGCGGCACGGGAAGCGGTGCTACCGCCTGGAGTTGAACGGCGGCCGGAACAGGTTGCTGCCCTGGTGTCGGCGTCTGTTGTGTCGCCGACTGGGGAGTCGTTGCCTGCGGGGCAACTGGGGAAGCAGGGCTCCCTTCCTCAACCTGAGGCACGGGCTGCTGTGGTGTGATTGCCTGAGCAGGAACAGAGGCGGGTTTTGGCGATGCTGCTGTCGGCGTCTTGACGGCTTTCGATTGGGCCGGCTGGCCAGTGGTAAACTCCGGCTCAAGCTCAAAGGAAGCGAACGGCTTGACAACCGAAGGATCGTCCTCCTTGCCGGACCAGAAGGAAGCGACATCCGGCTCGGGTACGGTAACAGAACGCACGAGGCGCGGCGTGATTGCAAGAATCAGCTCGCGCTTTTGGTTATCGGTGGTGTTGTCGGACAGGAGCGGACCGATGAACGGGATGTCGCCCAGCAAAAAGATCTTTTGCTTTCCCTTAGTCTTGGAATCTTCAATCAGTCCTCCGATGACACTCGTCTCGCCATCCTTGAGGTTTAACACCGTATCCAGGTTACGGGTACCGATGGTGACGACCGTTGTTGCCGAATCCGTCCCCCCCACCGTTTCCTTGTCAACGATCGAACTGACCTCGAGACCGAGCTTGATCGACACCTCGTTGTTGAGCATAATGGTCGGCTCGGCGTTGAGCTTGACACCGACATCCACATACTGGACGTTCACGCTGAAGCCACCGGTTGTGCCGGTTGTTGACGTAGTGGTGATCGGCACCCTCGTACCGACCGTAAACTTGGACTTTTCCCGGTTCTTGACTCTGATTTTCGGGTTTGCAAGCACCTCGGCGTTGGTAATTCTCTTGCCAAAGCTATAGGTGGCACTTGGAACCGTTATGAAACCTTTGTAGCCGTTCCACGAGAATGTCTGAAGAAGGTTCGACGTATTGGCAGATTCCTGAGTATCACCAAGCTTCGCCTTAAGGAAGGAGTCTGACAAGAAAGATCCTTCCGGGGTCAGTGTGTTAAGCGACACCGCATATCTGCTCAAGGCAAGGCCGAAGTTCTCTATGTTTCGCTTTGACAC
Organism: Geobacter sp.; assembly: GCF_030834625.1. NCBI lineage: Bacteria > Pseudomonadati > Thermodesulfobacteriota > Desulfuromonadia > Geobacterales > Geobacteraceae > Geobacter > Geobacter sp. Next base: position 18,086 of record NZ_JAUQXO010000036.1, on the reverse strand, counting down.
CTCGATGACTTCAACCTCCAGAAGCACTTCGGCATCGGGAACATCATTGGCCTCCAGAATCTTGCCAGCCACATCGACCAGGTCAGGTGTATCGCGCACGACGATGGCATTCAGCTCCTCGTTCACGTAGACCTTGCGAACCTGAAGCATCGTCCGGAGAAGATTGACGGCTTTCTTGGCATCGAGGGTGTTCAGAAAAAACGTCTTAACAATCAGATCTTCATATTGCTTCGATTTTTCTGGCGTTTTCTGAAAAATGACAATGGTGCTTTCATTCAGCACCTTTTTGCCAAGCTTGTTCATGTTGGTCAGGAGGTCGAGGGCCTGCTGGAAATTTGCATTTTCCAGATAGATCGTTACGTTCTGGTCCTTAATCCCCTCATCAAAGATGAAGTTGATGCCAGATAGCTGGGTAACAATGTAGAAGACGTCCTTCAGCTTCGCGTCCTTGAACTTGAGGGTGATCGGCTTTGTGGACTTGAGGTTGAGCTCATATCCTTCCAGACGGGTCTTCTTTGTACTCAATAGACGCTCAAGGGCCTCCTGCGCTTCCTTGTTTTCCCCATTGAGGTCAAGGGCCTTGCGATATGCCTGGAGCGCTTCCCGGGGTTTGTTCCCCCGTTCGAAATCCTGCCCCTCTTTTAAATAGGCCCGCGAATTCCTGTCACGAATGAGCTTGTCGCTCGCCTGTTTCGCACGGTGAAGCGACGGGTCGAGGGAAATGGCGGACTGGAACTCAGCGAGTGCCTCATCATAGCTCTTCAGGGCAAGGTACTCATCGCCCTTTTCAAGGTGTCGAAGAGCCGCCTGCTCGCTGGCCTTGAGGAGCCTCATGCGGTATTCGCTTATCTCCGGATTGGCTACAACCGCCTCGGAATACTTGATGACCGCCTCATCGAGCTTCCCGTCCCGCTCCAGCCTCTCTCCCTTATTGAATGCCGTAAGTCCGGCACCGCACCCTGCAAGGGATGCGAGAAGAGACGACAGGGCGGCTATCTTGAAAATGATTCGCATGTACGCGGCTCCTTGAACCATTGTGACGTTCATCGTAGCTGGCCGGCGAGGGGCCTGTTCTCGACGAGAGGAATAACCATCTCGCTTCCGTCGGCAACGGAACGGATCGAAAGCGCCTCGTCGGTTATGGTTGTCGCTTCGTAATTACCGGCGATCTTGTCACCCTGCCGGACAAGGATGATTTCCTTGTCCCTGGCAAGGAAAATAGTCTTGCGGTTGTCCTTCTTGAGGAACCCCAGGAAGGTAAATCGAGCCATGTCCCGCACGACCTGCGGTGGCTGGGGAGCAACCGGCTGAGGCGCAACCAGTGGCATTGGCAGCGGTGGTGGCGGAACGGGTTTCGGCAATACGGGCAACGGCGGCGGCAGCTTCGTTTCATCCCGGAAAATGGGACGGAAGATGTTTCGGCGGAAACCAGCAAACCGGTTCTGGGGGCATTCCAGGAGATCGAGTCTGAGCTTCCTTTCGTCGCTAACGGCAGCAGGTGACGGTTTCTGAGGACGGGTCACCTTCCCTGGTACATACTTCAACTGAGAAACACTCTGCTGACGCGGCATCCTGACAAAGCTCACGATGGCTGCGACAATAAATACCACGAGGAGAACGGACAGAATCAGCTTCTTGCGATTCATTTCTCCTCCGGACGCAGGTAGGCGGAGAGCTGCATCTTGAGGGAAACCGCCTCCTCGGTCATGCTGCCGCTTGAGAGGGAAATCGCATCGATCGTCAACAGTCCCCCATGGCACTGGAGGTCGGAGATGAAACTCTTTATGCCGGCATACTTACCGTCGAGAGTCATGGATACGCCATAGACAACCAGATTCGAATCCTTGAGCGCCTCGGGCTTGTAGGAAATACCCTTCACCTTCAGGCCATTGTTGGCGGCTATTTCGAAAACCTCCATCATCTCCCGGGTAAAGTCCCGCTTCCATGGAATGCGTTCCTGAAACACCGCCAAATCGGCAGACCCCTGCCGATAAATAGCCGCCAAGTCACCCTCTCCACCCGCCACAAGGCTCCGTTTTCCCGACCATTCATCCTGGAGCTTTGCAAGTTTCGGCTGCTGGTACGCCCGCGAATAGACCACTAGTCCGATGTTCGTCATGACCAGAACGAGGATCACGGCAAGGGCAACCCGCCTTTCCCTCAGGATATCAAGGAGCTGATGCCTGGTCATGAGAAGTCCACCTTGCAGGTGACTGTGAAACCCACTCCTCTTTGGTTAGCACTTTCCTTGATTTCCGACTGGCTCTGGAGGAAAACATCGGTTATGCGCGGCTCCCCTTCAAGGTTCTCCACAAATGCCCTCAGATTGCGGAATTCCTTCGCGGTTCCCGAAAGCGTCAGGGTCCCCTCCTTGAACTTCGGTTCGATGGAGGAAAGCGCGACGCCCTCGGGCACCACGGCCTCAAGCCGGTCGAGCAGGAGCAGCCAGTTGAGCCCTCTCTTCTTGAGGATACCGTTGGCGGCGGAGATTTTCTTGAGAAGATCCTGGTACTCCTTTTCCGATACTCCCTTCGCCGAAGTCGCAAAGCGTGCCTGAAGCTTTGTCAGTTCACCCTCAAGATGCTTTTCATGGCCGGCATCCGTGGCGAACCCCTTCACGCCGAAGAACGTAATAATGATCAGTGCGGCGATCACCGCCGCCAAGACAGTGTTCAGCGTTCGCGTATCGTAAAAATAGCGGGTTGCGAGGTTGAGTTTCAGCTCCATCAGAGGTTCCTCGTTGCAGCACCAAGGGCCGCCGCCAAGGGGGTCAAGACCGCCCCGCCACCCGGGTTATCGATAAACGTATCCGGCAAGAGCATGAAGGGCTCAACGCCGCACGCCTCGGCAATGACGGTCCTGAACAATTCTCCGTTCCCGTTGGGTGCCAAACAGAACGCCTCACGGAACTCACGCCCCGGATTCTTGTCCCGATAGAAGAGGAGCGAGCTGCTGGTTTCCATGAAGACACGATTCATATCGGGATCGTGGTCAGCCAGTTCCTTTGCCCGATAGAACTCAAGGACCCCCTGATGGAAAGCAAGAATGCTCAGCACTCCCTCGTGATAGGTAACAAAAAGAGAGCTTTCGCCCATGTCGATCCGCGGTGAAAAGAGCCGGTAGAGGTTGAAGGTGGTGAAGTCAATGCGATTTGGCTGTATTCCGGCCTCAATAAGCAAATCTTCGTACTGGGTAACCACCTGTCGCGCAATGATCGCCACCAGGACTGAAATCTCACCGTTCTCCTTCTCTCTCAGGATCTGGTAGTCGAGATGGATGTCACTTACATCGAACGGAAGGCTTTTCTTGAGCTTCCAGCGAATGACGTCACGCCCCTCGTCGCGGCTCTTGAAGCGCGTTTCCAGGTCAAGAAGCGTCACCCGGCCACAGGAATCAGGCAGCGACACGGATACGAGATTCGTGCGGTGAAGCAGCTTCAGGTACGCTTCCTTTATCTGCCTGACAAAGAAAGCTGGCTCGACCACATTGGGCTCCCGGTGAACAAGCCTGATGGTCCCGGCAGGGAATTCGGCGATTTCCTTGGCCAACAGTTTCGGCCGGCTCTTATTGCCACCGACCAGGGCCATCTTGACCCCATGCTGGGTTATTTCCATCCCTACCGCGTTACGGGAGAAAAACATGCAAGCCTTCCATCCTGAAATGTGTTCAACGAACTAATCAACAAAAGTGACACGGTTGATTTCCCGCAGTGACGTCTCGCCAGCCAGGACCTTCTCAATGGCCGACTCGCGGAGAAAGACCGTCCCGGCTTCCCGGGCGGCCACCTTGAGTTGGGCAGCGGGCGTCTTCGACATGATCAGTTCACGGATATGGTCATTCAAATCGAGCAGTTCCACAATGGCTGAACGCCCCCGATAGCCGGTGCCGTTACAGTCGTCACAGCCATGGGCATCGAAGAAGGTTACGCTCCGACACTGCTCCGGGTCAAGCCCTGATTCAATGAGGACTGAATCGGGATGGACGGTCGGGGACTTGCAGTGGGGGCAGAGTTTGCGTACCAAACGCTGTGCCATGACGCAATTGAGGCAGGAAACGAAGTTGTACGGATCGATACCCATATGGATAAAGCGGCCGAGCACGTCGAAAACATTGTTCGCATGGACAGTGGTGAATACCAAGTGCCCCGTGAGAGCAGACTGAACGGCGATCTGGGCAGTTTCCGGGTCGCGGATCTCCCCCACCATGATTTTGTCAGGGTCGTGCCGCAGCACGGAGCGCAGCCCGCGGGCAAAGGTGAGCCCCTTTTTCTCGTTCACCGGGATCTGGACAATTCCGCGCAGGACATACTCCACCGGGTCCTCGATGGTGATGATCTTCTCCTCACCGGTGTGAATCTCGGTCAGGGCCGCGTAAAGGGTCGTGGTTTTGCCCGAACCGGTCGGACCGGTTACCAGCACCATCCCATAGGGCTCGCGGATCTTTTTCCGCAGCCGCTTCATCTCCCGCGGGTTCATGCCAAGGGTTTCGAGGGTCAACCCCTTGAGATCCGAGGCAATGCTCTCCTTGTCGAGAATACGGATAACCGCGTCCTCGCCGAAGGCGCTCGGCATTATGGATACGCGGAAGTCGATGGCCTTGTCGGCGATCCTGACCTTGAAGCGACCGTCCTGGGGTACGCGTCGCTCGGAAATGTCCAGCTCGCTCATGACCTTGAGGCGGGAGATGATCGGTGCCTGGAAGTGGCTGTCGAGGGGCTCAGTGGCCCGGTAGAGGACCCCATCGATCCGGTATTTGATGATGACTCCTTCAAGGGCCGTTTCGATATGGATATCGCTCGCCCTTCTCGTCAGGGCGTCCATGACGGTGGAGTTCACCAGTTTGATGATCGGGCTCGTGTCGGCGGAGATCTTCTCCATGGAGAGGATTTCCTCACCCTTTTCGTTCTCCCGCACGAGCTGGAGCATGAAGTCCTCGGACACCTCCTTGAGGACTCTGCTTGTCGCCTCACCCTTTTTCAGGATAGTCGAAATCGCCGATTCGGTGGCCAGCTTGATAATGACCGGACGGTCGAGAAGAAGCTCAAGTTCATCGAGCTTAATGACGTCGGTGGGATCGGAGATGAGAATAACCAGACTGTTTCCCTGCTCCTCAAGGGGAACAAAGCGGTAGCGATAGATAGCATCGGGGGGAAGCTTGTTGAGGATCGCCTCGTTGGGGCGCACACCCCGGGCATCCACATACTCGATGCCGAATTGCTCCGACAGGGCAAGGGCGAGAGCCTCCTCGGTAATGAAGCCTTCTTCGACGCAGATCTCACCGAATCGCTTGGAGGTAACCTTCAGCTTCTCGATGACGTACGGCAGGTCATCAGGGCTGAGGACACCGCGTTCCACGAGAATTTCACCGATATTTTTCCGCTTGAAGACGTGTTTCATCATGGCCTGTATGTATCCGATCAGGACGTCCCACCCGTGAAACGTCGCCCGGCTTGGTTATCCCACCGTTCCCGCTATCTTGAACACCGGAAGGTACATGGTGACGATGATGATGCCGACCACCAGCCCCATGACAATCATGATGGCCGGCTCAATGGCAGTGGTGAGGAGGTGGAGCCGGGCATCAATATCTCCTTCAAAATAATCAGACACATCGCTCAACATCTCCTCCAGTGAACCGGTGGTTTCCCCCACGCCGAGCATGCGGAGCGCCAGCGGAGGCATAAACTTTACAGATTCGATTGCGTTCGACAGGCTCATTCCCTCTTCCACCTTGACGACCGCCTGGAGAAGCCTCCGCTCCAAAACCACATTATTGAGGGTACCAACCGACATTTTCAGCGATTCGACGATAGGAATCCCGCTTCCGATGACTGTTGCAAGGGTCCTCGTAAAAGAAGCAACGGCAAACTTCGAGAAAACCTCGCCAATAAAGGGAAGCCTGATCGTGAGGTTATCCACCCAGTATCGACCCCGTTCGGTGGCGGCCCAGCGCCTAAAGGCCATAACCCCGAAGACGATCAACCCAACAATGAAGAGAATGTAGTGCTTGAGAGTCGAGGAAAAAGCAATCAGAATCCGTGTGGGGAGCGGTAATTGGGAGCCGGCATCGGCGTAGACTTGGCTAAAGGTCGGAACCACGTACACCAGGAGAAAAGTAATCGCCAAAGTTGCAACGATTATAAGGATCGAAGGATAGACGAGGGCGGAAACAAACCTCTTCCGTACCTCCTCCACGCGCTTCAAAAAAGCGATGTACCGCCTGATGGTCAAGGGAAGGTCGCCGGTACGCTCACCCGCTCTCACTGAAGCCACGTACAGATGGGGAAACGCTTTCGGATACTTCTCCAGGGCGTCGGAAAGGGCCATACCTCCCTTAACGTTCTCGCGGACTTCCACAAGAATTTCCGCGAGCTGCCCCCGGTCGAAGCGTTCCAGAATGGTATCCAGGGCTTGGATAATCGGAAGGCCTGCCTTGATGAGTACCAGCAGTTCCTGATTGAAGGTCAGAAGCGTTTTGTTGTCTACCTTCCGGCGCCCCCCTCCCTTTTCCCACAAAAACTGGAACGGCTTTTTTTTTACCTCGAAGACAAAAAAACCCTGCTCCTCCAGACTGACACGAAGGATCTCAGGATTGACTGATTCAAACTCCTTGACGATGATTCTGCCTTCTGTGGAGCCGAGCTTACAGGTATAGAGGGCCATGGGTGTCTCTTACCACAAAACCGCTAAAATTAGAATGAAAAACCACACGATGTTGTCTTGTGGCTGTCCGGAGCATTCCGAAGCAGCCACCACCGCTGATCATTTTTCGTGACAGGAAAAACAGAGTTTTAACACGGGGAGACGGAGGTGATAATGCCCCTGCTCGTGGTCGGCAGGGTTATTTACGTGCATGGCATGACAGGTAGTGGCACAGGTTATGGTCCCGTCATCAGCTAGGGGGAGCCCCTCGCGGTTCATGTCAGGTTTCTTGCCGACACCGTGACCGAACCCCATGCCATGACACTGTCTGCAGAGATTCACGTGATCGGCGCTAAGTTGCCTCTTCGAGGTTTTTGACGTGAAGAAGCCCCCCAGCTTCTCAGTGGGAAGCAGATGGCAGACCTCACAACTCTCCTGGTTTTCATGGGGATTAACCTCGGTATTGACCGTCTCTGGAGCAGCACTCCCCGTGCCAGAAAAAACGAGCCCCGAAACGAGCACTCCGGCTGTAATACTATGCTTCATGAATGACATCACCGTGGCGCCTCTTAGTAAACCTTTGGATTGTGATCGACACCATGACAGGAAAGGTAGCACTCGCCCCGGAATGTCGAAACCCCCTTTTCCACGAATTTGAGCTGTCCCTGGGAGTTTGGTGAAACAACCGATTTATTGAACATAATCAGATACTTGTTGTCGGGACTCCCGTGGGAGTTGTGGCAAGTGTAGCAGGAAGTCCCCGTGGCGCCGGTGCTCCCTCCCCTTCCCTGGATGTGCAGGGCATGGAACCGGAAACTCTCGTTGCCGAGGATGCTCGATCGGTCGTGGCAACGGTAGCAGAGGGCATAGGCAAAGGGTGTTTCCGCCAGATTGTCGCTTTTCGAGTAATGATCCACAAGGATATGCTCGTAGAGCGACCCATGTGGGCCCCGCGGTGAGTCGGAGTTTTCGCTGCCGTGGCAGTCACCGCATGAGATGGTAGAAATATCTCCGGCATTTACTTTTTTTTCTTTATACGGCTTCAGAAGACTAATGGCTGCGGTGTTCTTCCCCTCGCCTTCCACCGGATGGAAGGAGGGATTGGTCAGTGCGAACTCCCTCCGTTTGTTGGTGAATCGTCCAGGCAGATTGGCGCTCTCAGCATGACACTTGTAGCAGAGCTCATATTCTTTGCTTACGGATGAAACCACGTTGCCAACCCGTTTCCCCCGAATCCCCGCAAACTTGTTCTCCCTGGTCACATAATGGGGGTTGTGGCAATCGACGCACTCAGCATGGCGGGGCATGCGGGAGTCCGTCTCGGGAAGGATTTCATTACTCCGATGACTCCCCTTGGCGTCGAACGTAGGATGGCGATAGGTCTTGACGAACTCTGCCTCGATGTTCTTTAGATTCTTCACCATCGGGACAAACCTCTTCGGCATGTTCTTATATTCTTTCGTCAGCCTGCTCGGGTCGCCATGGCAGATAATACAGGTCTCTGGCCCCCCGCCAGACTTAAAGTTAAAGCTCAAGTGACAAGTAGAGCACCCCGCAGGCACTTTATTCCTGTCGAGATGCACGGCATCCTTGGGGTATGACACCGCAAAGAGCATAGTCGGTACCGCCACCAGGAAAGTTGTAATGACAAGTAAGTACTTCAGAATCATGGAGGAATCTCTCAAGGGTTGCCGACAAACGTATGACAGTCGGTACAGACCGAGTCATGGGCGTCAGTTGCGTCCGTTCCGCCGAGCACCCAAAAGGGAGTGGAAGGGTCGTCAAACTGCGTCTGATGGGGATCGTGACAGGTTATACATTGCATCCTTTTTTCCCTGTCCAGCCGAACCTTGGCGTTGGCAGGAAGCTTGTACGTCCCCGCTCCCTCCAGGGTATTGAGCCGATCACGAACCGCAGCATTATACACAAAGGAAACCGGATGATGTGAATTGGTAATCCTGGTCCGATCAAAGACCTTAGCCCCCGCCATTGCCGTGTAGATGCTGCTGTTCACCTCGATGGCACTGCCGTTCAGAACAGCCCCCAGTGCGGTCACCCCGTCGTGACAACTCATGCAAAGGCGGGAGGAACCGTTGGGCTCAGTCTTGTAGTCGCTGGAGGTCCGGGCCGTCGTATCGGTGTGGATGGCCAATGTGTCGGAGGAATAGTGACCAAAGGTCTGGGTAGTATCGTTACGGTTCCAGAGCACTGTCTGGGGTTTGGCGTTGTGGGGGGTATGACAGAAAATGCATATCTGATTAGCCCTGGGATCTGAAGCGCTTGTGGCCTTATAGTTCACGCCAGTATTGCTGAACGAGAGGTTATGCTTGTTACCGCCGTCTTTGAACTTGGGACCAGGAGCGCCAATACTCACGCCAGCGTCAAAAAAAATCACAATCAACACAATAAAGACTGACAGCACGTTTCCTGCTCCAACTATCATGGTGTGCCCTGTCTCAGATATTCGAATACCTGGATACGCTTGTTATACGTATCGGAGACGAAGATCCGGTCGTTTCTGTCGATGAAAATTCCGCTCGGCAGATAGAACTCGCCCGGCCCCTTGCCGGGCTTACCAACGAAAAGGAGAAGTTTCCCTTCCTGGTCAAAAATCTGAAAATTGTCGAAGGTAGCATCAACGACATACACATGGAGATCGCTGTCTACCGCCACCCCCCGTGGTCTAGCGAAAGAACCGGGAGCGTCGCCGATTTCACCGAAACTTCTGAGGTAATTACCGTCACGGTCATACTTTTTCACCGTAAAGTTCATGGAGTCGGTGACATAAACATGCCCAGCCCTATCGACTGCCACGTTGGACGGCAGATACAGCGGCTCACCACTTCCCTCCCGGGGAAACTCGCCTATGTAGCGTCCAGTCTTTTCAAAAACTTTCAATTTATGTGCCAAAACATCGACTACATACACGTCACCATTGACAGCAACGGCAATCCCTGCGGGCCGCTGGAACCTGACCGCCCCACTGCCCAATTCGCGGAGAAACTCACCCTGTGGTGAGAAGATGTAAACCTTTGCGTTGACCGAATCGGACACCAGGACATTGCTGGCCACATCCAGAGCAACCCCCACGGGGCTCGCTAGCGGTTCGTCTCCTGCCTGCAGAATATAGTGAACTTCTCGTTTAGTCAGATCATAGCACTGAACCGTTCTTGCCGACGTATCCGCCACACACAGCAATCCTGCGCCGTCACTGGCAATGCCATAGGGCGTCAAGAACGGTATCGCCAGCTGCTCTTCGCCAGTAACGATCTCCCAAAGTTGCCTAAACTTTCCCTGATTTGGCACTATCTGCTGGGGTCCCGTTATTTCACGGAGAAAACGAACCCGCGGCGAACTGGGCGCAGGAGGCCAGGCACGATCAACGGCAGGGTCTCGCAGAGGGAGGGGGTCAACACCGAGGCCGGCACACCCGGCAGAACAGAGAACAACAAGAAGGAAAAGAATGATCCGACACAATACAACACGAGCAACAGGCCTCATGCCATCACCATTCCCATAATCCAGAGGGCGAAAAAGGCGACTACCGCCACGCCCCACCATCCCGCTGTTTCTCCGTTCATGGCACCACGTGTCGGGAATGCTTTTACGATGAAAACGGTGGTTGAAGCTATCCAGCCCCACAATCCCGCCTGACAGACGAAAGTCCATCCCTCATAAAGCATGGGAGCCTCCCCTGCGTGTCAACCTTTTGACCATTGAGCCTGCCTTGAGCTTCCAGACCATCAGCACGGCTTCGCGGACAATCTTCTTCGACATTTTAGAACTTCCCGCATGGCGGTCGATGAAAATAATGGGAATTTCTCCGACGAGGAACCCCCGTTCAACGCACCGATAGTTCATTTCGATCTGAAAAGAATATCCATCGGAACGTATCGAATCAAGGTCAATGGACTCTATCACACGGCGTCGGAAGCACTTGAAGCCACTGGTGCAGTCCTGTATTGTGAGCCCCGTTACGATCCGGGTATAAACATTCGCGAAGTAGCTGAGCATAAGCCGTCTGAGTGGCCAGTTAACGACGCTAATCCCGTTCAGATACCGCGAACCGATGACAACATCATAGGTGTCCATGGCGCCAATGAAAGTCGGGATAGTTGCCGGATCGTGTGAAAAGTCAGCATCCATCTGAACAATGAAGTCGGCACCCTCCTGCAAAGCCATCCTGAAGCCGGCGCAATAGGCGGACCCAAGCCCCATCTTGCCGGACCGATGCAGAACGTGAACGCGATGGTTCTCGTCTGCCATCCGCGCCACGATCTCACCCGTCCCGTCAGGAGAATGGTCATCCACCACCAGAACATTAATGTCATCCCGCTGGTCAAGGACCCTCTCTATAAGAGTTACAATATTATCACTTTCGTTGTAGGTGGGAACGACGACAAATACCTTCATTTTCACCCCTGGTAAAGGAGACAGTACCAATTCTTTTTAGACTGTTAGGCTCCATCTGGTCAAGCAGAAGGGAAAAACGTACCGACCCCCATCATGCCTGGAGACAAAAAGACACAACGAAAAAAGGCCATGCAATGCATGGCCTTTTTTCGTAGCTGGCGGGGTCGACGGGGCTCGAACCCGCGGCCTCCGGCGTGACAGGCCGGCGTTATAACCAACTTAACTACGACCCCAAACTTTATTCAACTGTTTACATCGTTAACGTCGCACGGAGTTTTCCAAACGTCGTTATGTGGTGGGCGAAGAGGGGATCGAACCCCCGACATCCAGCTTGTAAGGCTGGCGCTCTCCCAGCTGAGCTATTCGCCCTTCTAAATTGGCGGGGTCGACGGGGCTCGAACCCGCGGCCTCCGGCGTGACAGGCCGGCGTTATAACCAACTTAACTACGACCCCAAAAAAGATAAACAGTAAAATAACTAATCAAAATAAAGATTTACACGTCAGCAAACCCCTCATAAAACGAATTTTATTTATACCAGACCTTAACACAGACTGTCAACCATATTTTTATCAGTTAGTGGGCGGTAACAGAATCCTTGGCCGTTCCCTCTGCTATGCATACTCCCGATGCCGTCACCAAAGGCAATATTACTTCAAGTAGAGCTCGCGAAAGAACCTCATCCATATGGGAGACAGCATGTATGGTCATCCCCTCATATACCTCCCGTGGGATATCATGAAGGTCCTTCTGATTATCTCGGGGGATCAAGACTTCCTTTATGCCCCCTCGACGGGCGGCAAGGAGCTTTTCCTTGAGGCCGCCGATGGGGAGCACATTACCTCTCAAGGTAACTTCACCGGTCATGGCAATATCCCGTCGTACCCCTCTTCCAGTCAAGGCCGAAGTAATTGCCGTTGCAATTGTGATTCCGGCGGACGGGCCATCCTTGGGAATAGCTCCCTCCGGAACATGTATGTGAATGTCGATGGCCTGATAGAAATCACGTTCTAGACCCAGAATTTGGGCCCGTGATCTCACATAGGTCATCGCTGCCTGAGCCGACTCCTGCATTACCTCCCCGAGTTTTCCGGTAATAGTAAGCTTCCCCTTACCAGGAACAATTGCCACCTCAATAGTAAGAAGATCACCCCCAACCTCGGTCCAAGCAAGACCTGTGACGGCACCAACGCAATCCTTTTCCTCAGCTGTTCCGATCTTAAACCGCGGGGGACCGAGAAAATCCTTGAGGTTCTTGGTTTGAACCGTGATCTTCTTTTTTTCACCCTTCACGACCCGATGTGCAGCTTTACGGCATACCGATGCGATCTCGCGTTCAAGGTTTCGCACCCCAGACTCGCGCGAGTAGAATCTGATGATGTCCATGATGGCTTTGGGAGAAATACTGACCTTATCCGGAGCGAGCCCGTTGGCTTCCATTTGCTTCTTCACCAGGTAGCGTTCAGCAATTGCAAGTTTTTCCTGCTCAGTGTACCCCTCGAGCTTGATCACCTCAAGCCTGTCGAGAAGGGGGCGAGGAATCCCGTGGATAGAGTTAGCAGTGGCAACAAACATGACGCGGGAGAGATCATATTCCACATCAAGAAAGTGGTCGCTGAAATGGGCATTTTGCTCGGGATCAAGCACTTCGAGCATGGCAGAAGCCGGATCACCACGGAAATCGGAACTCATCTTATCGAGTTCATCCAGCAGGAAAACCGGGTTATTACTCCCCGCCTTCTTCAGGTTCTGGATTATCTTGCCCGGCATGGCCCCCACGTATGTGCGGCGGTGTCCGCGAATTTCCGCTTCATCACGCATCCCTCCGAGAGACATCTTCACGAAGTTTCGTCCCGTTGCCGCGGCGATGGAACGGGCAAGTGAAGTTTTTCCTACACCCGGCGGACCAACGAGGCACAGAATCGGGCCTTTAATTTTCTTGACGAGCGTCTGCACAGACAGGAATTCGAGGATGCGCTCTTTGACTTTGTCGAGACCATAGTGATCTGCGTCGAGAGTCGTTTCTGCAGTTTCAACGTCGTGCTTTTCCCTCGTCAGCTTGCCCCACGGCAGCGCAACGAGCCAGTCGACGTAATTTCTCACAACCGCCGCCTCGGCAGAGGCCGGAGACATCAACTTGAGTTTCTTGAGTTCAGCCAGCGCCTTGTGCTTTGCTTCTTTGGAGAGCTTTCCTTTTGAAGCCTTCTCCTCAAGTTCTGCTATCTCCTGCTTGTAATCGTCCTTACCCCCAAGCTCCTTCTGGATCGCCCTCATCTGTTCATTGAGGTAGTACTCCTTCTGGTTCTTCTCCATCTGCTTCTTGACCCGGCTGCGGATCTTGCTCTCAAGCTGCAGAATTTCAACCTCTGACTCCATGAACGCTAGGAGTCTCTCCAGACGACTACCGGAGTCAGCCAGTGCCAGAAGTTCCTGCCGATCACTCAGCTTGAGGTTAAGATGGGGAGCAAGGGTATCGGCAAGCTTGCCCGGGTCAGTGATGCCGAGAATCGCACTGGCGGTTTCTTGCGGGATCCCTTTGGTCAGCTTCACGTAGCCCTCAAAGGTCGAACGGGCACTGCGAACCAGGGCCTCCATCTCAGAAGTCGTCTCAAATTGTTCCGGAACGGACTGTACATCGACGACAAAATAGTCATTGACAGGAATGTAGGATGCAATAACGCCCCGCCTCTTTCCCTCGACCAACACTTTCACGGTTCCATCGGGGAGCTTGAGGAGTTGAATAACCTGGGAAACCGTACCAATGGTATAGATATCCTCTTTTGTCGGCTCCTCTGTCTTAGCATTCTTCTGGGCGGCGAGAAATATCAAGCGGTTACCGTTCATGGCTGCTTCAAGGGCAGAGATTGACTTCTCCCTGCCGACAAAAAGCGGCACAACCATATGCGGAAACACGACAATGTCTCTTAAAGGTAAAAGAGGGAATCTTTCCAGATCCCCTCTTTTAATTGCTTGGCTGTTCTGATCGTCAAACATCTGGTCCCCTGGTCAGGCGGATTCCGCCACACTTTCGTAAACTATGATCGGCTTTTCCCGATTGTAGATAACATCGTCGCTTATGACTACTTCCTTAACCATGGTCTGCGAGGGAATCTCGTACATGATGTCAAGCATCGCGTTTTCGAGGATAGACCGGAGTCCCCGTGCGCCAGTTTTGCGCTTTAGTGCCTCACGCGCTATGGCAACGAGGGAGCCATCGGTGAATTTAAGCTTGACGTGCTCCATCTCGAAAAGCTTTTGGTACTGTTTGACAAGAGCACTCTTTGGCTCTTTAAGAATCTGGACCATGGCAGCCTCGTCCAATTCATGAAGCGTGGCGAGTACTGGCAGTCGGCCGATGAACTCGGGGATGAAGCCAAATTTGAGAAGATCTTCGGGAGTAACCTCAGTGAGGAGTTCTCCCGCTTTCTTCTCGACCTTGCTCTTTACGTCGGCACCGAAACCAAGGGTCTTAACACCAATGCGCTGCTGTATGATGTTGTCAAGGCCAGCAAAGGCTCCACCGCAGATGAACAAAATGTTTGAGGTGTCGACTTTAAGAAACTCTTGCTGCGGATGTTTGCGTCCCCCCTTGGGAGGAACGCTGGCGACGGTACCTTCGATTATTTTGAGCAGTGCCTGCTGAACCCCTTCACCCGAGACATCACGGGTAATGGAGGGAGAATCGGACTTGCGGGCGATCTTATCGATCTCGTCGATATAGATGATTCCCTTCTGGGCTCGCTCCACATCGTAATCGGCGGCCTGAAGCAAATTGAGGATGATGTTCTCAACATCCTCTCCCACATACCCCGCCTCCGTAAGATTGGTGGCGTCAGCCATGGCAAACGGAACCCTGAGAATACGTGCCAGAGTCTGGGCGAGAAGAGTCTTCCCCGATCCGGTAGGACCCAGGAGGAGAATATTGCTCTTATGCATCTCCACGTCGCTGGGTTTACCCATGGACTCGATGCGCTTGTAGTGATTGTAGACAGCAACGGCAAGGATCTTCTTTGCCCGATCTTGACCAATGACATACTCGTCCAGAACATCCTTGATTTCACGGGGCTTGGGGAGTTTTTTCACGTCCGGCCCCATGGCCTCCTCAAGTTTGCTCTCTTCAGCGATGATGTCATTGCAGAGCTCGATGCATTCATCACAGATGTACACGGTCGGCCCCGCGATGAGTTTCTTTACCTCGTCCTGGCTCTTGCCGCAGAAAGAACAGGTCAGGTTTTCGCTGCTGTCGTTTCTTCTACTCACCGAGAACCTCCGCTGGTGGGTTTTCTCTCTATAATATCATCAACAATACCATAGATCTTCGCTTCTTCACCAGACATAAAATAATCACGTTCGGTGTCCGCTTCCACCTTGTCGAGTGCCTGTCCAGAATTTTCGGCGATTATCTCGTTAAGCCTTTTTTTCATCTTCAGGATTTCCTGGGCATGGATATGAATATCGGTCGCCTGACCCTGGAATCCCCCGAGTGGCTGGTGAATCATGATTCGAGAGTGGGTCAGGCTGAAACGCTTCCCTTTCTCTCCACCTGAAAGAAGGAGAGCACCCATTGACGCAGCCTGCCCGACGCAAATAGTAGAGACCGGAGCCTTTATGTACTGCATGGTATCGTAGATTGCCATACCGGCCGTCACAACACCGCCCGGAGAGTTGATGTAGAGGTGAATATCCTTGTCAGGGTCCTCGGCCTCCAAGAAGAGAAGCTGGGCAATCACCAAGTTGGCCACGTGATCGTCAATGGGACCACCAAGAAAAATGATCCGGTCCTTGAGAAGGCGCGAGTAGATGTCATACGAGCGCTCCCCCCTACCGGTTTGTTCGACCACAATTGGTACGAGCATATTCCCTCCTGAAGCCGGATGTTAGAGTTCGTCCTTGGCCACTTCCGTAACGACAGCCTTATCTAGAAGATACCCCAAGACCTTATCCTCGTTCAGATGTGCCACAAGATTTTCCTTGGCATTATGGTTCTGCTCGTAGAAGCTTTTTACCCGTTCAAAATCCTGTCCAGCCTCCTCGGCCATGGCACGGAGCTTGGCCTCGATGTCGGCTTCCTCAACCTTGACCCCTTCCTTCTTGGCCACAGCCTCCAAAAGGAGCGACCCCTTTACCTGATTTTCGGCAGAGTCATGGTACTGAACCTTGAACTTCTCATCATCCATCCCCATCATCTCCAAGGAGAGGCGCTGTTGAGCAAGCCGGTTCTTCATATTCGACAGCATCATTTGAAGTTGCCGCTCCACAAGAGTAGACGGGACTTCAATTTCGTTCTTCTCAAGAAGCGCCTTAACGAGACGGTCCTGAAGGTCTGCCTTGATTCTGTCGATTTCCTGCTTCTCGTGCAACTCAACAAGTTTGGCTTTCAGCTGGTCAAAGGTCTCGAACTCGCCGAACTGCATGGCGAACTCGTCGTTAAGCTCAGGAAGTTCCTTGACCTTGATTTCCCTGACCGTAACAGCAAAGCTGGCCTGCTTCCCCGCCAGATCCTCGTTCCCGTACTCTTTGGGGAACGTTACCGCGACAGTCGTTTGCTCCCCGGCCTTCACGCCGACAAGCTGATTCTCAAAGCCCGGGATGAAACGGCCAGAACCAAGTTCAAGTTGATAGCTTTCGGCAGATCCACCCTCAAACGGTATGCCATCCACGGATCCCACGAAGTCAATCACGACGAAATGTCCGTTCTCAGCACTCTTACCCTCTTCAAGCGGCTTAAGCACTGCCATTCCTTCTCGCATCTCGTTGAGTCGAGCCTCCACAGGAGCATCGTCAGAGACAAACTTCTCCTTCTTCACGTGGAGACCTGCGTAATCCTTGACCTCAATTTCAGGAAGAACTTCGACCGTTGCTGAATATTTCAATGGCGCGCCACGCTTCACCTCATCACTCTCGATGAGAGGATGAGAAACCGGAAATATCTTATGGTCGGCAAGAGCCTTGAAATAGGTTTCGTCGAAAAGGTTTTTGAGGACGTCACCTTCCATCATTGATCCATAATTCTGCTCAACGAGGGTACGAGGAACCTTTCCCTTCCTGAAACCCTTGATGGCAGCACGCTTCTGAATCTGCCCGAAAACCTTGTCGATTTCTGTAGAGACACGTTCGGCTGGAATTTCGAAAGAAATCTTCTTCTTCACGCTGCTGAGCGATTCAACAGTACTCGTCATCATTTACCCTCTCTTTTCCCTGGATTATTGAATGTCAGAGACTTACCTGATTGAAAGGCACATTGAATTGAACATCTTCGGGGGGGCATCCTCTGTTGTGAACTGGGGATGGTGCGAGAGAGGGGAGTCGAACCCCTACGGTTGCCCGCTGGATCCTAAGTCCAGTGCGTCTGCCAGTTCCGCCACTCTCGCAGCTGTATGTACAACCCACATACGAAGAAGCCCCGTTTATCACGGGGCTTTACTTTAATTGGGGTGGCTAGTGGGATTTGAACCCACGAATGCATGAGTCACAGTCATGTGTGTTGGACCCCTTCACCATAGCCACCATAAATTGGGTTTGGCACGCCTGAAAGGATTCAAACCTCTGATCTACGGAATAGAAGTCTGTGAAATCCATTGTAAAGACGCGCTCTACACAGCATAATTTGATTGATTCTCGCAACTAAACTAATTAAGTCAAAGGTTTTATGTGCATTTGGTGACCCATCGAACCCAGTCTGTGACCAACCAGGTAACGATCTTAAATGGAAGTAGCTTTTTGCCATAGCTTGCCATATTTGTCAAGATCAAAAACACCATTGTCACGAGCAAATAAACTGTCCGGACTTGAAATGACTGGCCGAAGCAGCGGACATTTCCCGCCCTCGCCTGTATGAATACCTGGAAAAGCTGCAGGACGCCCGCCTGCTGAATCTTGTCAGGTCCCAGGGGTATAGTGGACCCCAATTTCAGGACAATAGTTTAAGATGGTGCCTGCGATAAAAAGGAGCAGGCAATGAGTGAACGGAAGCGCAAAAGCTTCACCAGTCAGTACAAGACGAAAGTTGCTCTTGAGGCGATCCGAGGCGTCA
>NZ_JAUQXO010000035.1:0-3026 GCF_030834625.1 Geobacter sp. | reverse complement strand
CCCATGCGTTCGTTCATGGAGCATCCCCCCAACCGGATCGTGCGGTTTCTGCAGCTGGGGCAGTACGAGCGGGTCCTGGCGGGGCGAAGCATCTGGTACTGCGCCTCCTGCGAGACCTGCACCACCCGCTGTCCCAACAAGGTGGATCTGGCGGCCATCATGGACGCCCTGCGCAAATGCTCCTGGGACGCCAAGGGGCCGTCCAAGGAAAGCTACGTGCAGCTGGCCAACCGGCTCTTCATCGAAAACATCCGCACCTACGGCCGCCAGTACGAGATGCGGCTCGCCGCGGTCTTCAACGTGAAGAGCGGCCAGTTCCTCAAGGACCTCATGCTGGGCCCCAAGCTCATCACCAAGGGGAAACTCAAGGTGTTCCACCAGAAGAATCGCAATATCACTGAAATAGAAAAGATCTTTGCCCGGATCGAAGAACTGCGCAAAAAAGGTGAAGCACCATGACCCCGGCCAAGAACGCGCTCACCTACTCCTACTACCCGGGCTGCTCCCTGCACGCCTCGGCCAAGGAATACGACGAGTCAACCCGGGGGCTCTTCAAGGCCCTTAAAATAGGCCTGCAGGAAGTCCCCGACTGGCTCTGCTGCGGCGCCACGCCGGCCCACAACGTGGACGAGCTGCTCTCCCTGTCCCTGTGTGCCAAGAACCTCGCCCTGGCCGGCGGGGTGGAAGGGGATCTGGCCGTGGCCTGCGCCGCCTGCTTCTCGCGGTTGAAAGTTACCCAGCACCACCTGGCCGCAAACGCGGCCAAGCGCAAGCAGGTGGAATACGCCATCGACGGGGCCGTGAACCTGGCAAAGCCGGTCAAGCACCTCCTGGAGATCCTCGCCCGGGATTTCGGCCTCGACAACCTCGCCGCCGCCGTCACAAAGCCCCTCTCGGGTCTCAAGGTCGCCTGCTACTACGGCTGCCTCCTGACCCGGCCTCCCGAGGTTCCACAGCTGGACTGCGTGGAGGCCCCCACCATCATGGAGCGGGTCATCGGGGCCGCCGGGGCCGAAACCGTCGGCTGGAGCCACCGGATGGAGTGCTGCGGCGCCAACTTCACCCTCTCGCGGCCGGGCGTGGTCCTGAAGCTCTCCGGCGACATCCTCTCCTCCGCCAAGGCCGCCGGCGCCGACTGCCTCATGGTCGCCTGCCCCCTGTGCCATGGCAACCTGGACATCCGCCAGAAGGAGATCGAGGAGGCCACGGGCGAGCGCTTCGGCATGCCGGTCTTCTACATGACCCAGCTCCTGGCCCTGGCCGTGGGGGTATCGTCCAAAAAGCTCGGCTTTGAGAGCATGATCGTCAGCCCGCTGCCGCTGCTGCGGGAGAAGCAACTGCTGTAATAACACGGAGAGACGGAGAACACGGAGAAAACCGACCTCTTTGAACCAAAGCGAGAGACGCAAATAAAACCATCGAGTTTCATGGTGTTACGGGGTAACCCCTTAAGTAAGTAGTTGGTTTTGTCTTTCTCCGTGCACTCCGTATCTCCGTGTTATTCAGATGGTTAGAATGTAAAGAGGATTTGCATGTCCCGAATCGGCGTCTTTGTCTGCCACTGCGGCGAGAACATCTCGAGAACCGTTGACGTGGAAAAGGTCGCGGCCGAGGCCGCCCGGATCCCCGGGGTGGCCTATGCCACCGACTACAAGTACATGTGCTCCGACCCCGGCCAGAGCCTCCTGAAAAAGGCGGTTTCCGAGCACAACCTCGACGGCATCGTCGTGGCCGCCTGCTCTCCGCGCATGCACGAAAAGACCTTCCGCACCGCCGCCAAGAGCGCGGGCCTCAACCCCTTCCTCTGCGAGATGGCCAACATCCGCGAGCACTGCTCCTGGGTCCACGAGGACCGGGAGGAGGCCACGGAGAAGGCGAGCGCCATCGTCGAGATGATGGTGGCCCGGGTCAAGAAGGACAAGAAACTCATCCCGATCACCGTCCCCGTCACGAAGAGAGCACTTGTGATCGGCGGCGGCATTGCCGGCATCCAGGCAGCCCTGGACATCGCCGACGCCGGCCACCAGGTGGTGTTAGTTGAGCGGGAGCCCTCCATCGGCGGGCACATGGCGCAGCTCTCCGAGACCTTCCCGACCCTGGACTGCTCCCAGTGCATCATGACCCCCAAGATGGTGGACGCGGCCAACCACCCCAACATCACCCTCCACACCTATAGCGAGATCGAGAGCGTCGACGGCTACATCGGCAACTTCCAGATCACCGTCCGCAAGAAAGCCCGAAGCGTCATCGAGGAGAAGTGCACCGGCTGCGGCGTCTGCTCCGCCAAGTGCCCCCAGAAAAAGATCCCCAACACCTTCGACAAGAACCTCGGGATGCGCCCCGCCATCTATGTGCCGTTCCCCCAGGCGGTCCCCAACACCCCGGTCATCGACCGGGAGCACTGCACCAAGTTCATCAACGGCAAATGCGGCGTCTGCCAGAAGGTCTGCGGCCCCGGCGCCATCGACTACGGGCAAGAGGACCAGCTGATCACCGAGCCCGTCGGCGCCATCGTCGTCGCCACCGGCTTCGAGCTCTACAGCATCACCGAGAAGCCCAAGGGCTCCCCCATCAAGGGATACGGCGAATTCGGCCACGGCACCATCCCCGACGTGATCGACGGCCTCACCTTCGAGCGGCTGGCCAGTGCCTCCGGCCCCACCGGCGGGAAGATCGTCCGCCCCTCCGACGGAAAAGAGCCCAAGCAGGTGGTCTTTGTCCAGTGCGTCGGCTCCCGGGCCCGGGAAAAGGGGATCTCGTACTGCTCGAAAATCTGCTGCATGTACACCGCCAAGCACACCATGCTCTACAAGCACAAGGTCCACGACGGCCAGGCCTACGTCTTCTTCATGGACGCCCGCACGCCGGGAAAGAGCTACGACGAATTCTGGCGCCGGGCCATCGAGGAAGAGGAGGCGGTCTACATCCGGGGGATGGTCTCCCGCCTCTACCAGAAGGGGGACAAGGTGGTGGTCATGGGGAGCGACGTCCACGTGGGCGTCCAGGTAGAGATCGAGGCGGACCTC
>NZ_JAUQXO010000034.1:0-23862 GCF_030834625.1 Geobacter sp. | reverse complement strand
GGATGGAGAGGGCTCACATCTTTTTGTGCTCCTTGCGGAGCCGTTCCGCGTCTTCCCGGATCCGGGCGGCGGCCTCCTTGACCTTGGCCCAGCCGTACCAGTGCATGTAGTCGGGGTTGGCGTGGAAGGCCCCCTGGAAGGCCCGCTGCCGGTACTCGAGGAAGATCAGATAGAGCTCCTGCTCGGCGACGCTCTTCGCCTCATAGAACTGGAGGAGATCCGGGGCGTATTTCCACCCCTGGGGCTTCGTCAGGATGCCGTCGTCGTAGAGGGCCTTCACCGTCCGGATGGAGTCGGCGAAGATCTTGTCCACTTCCCGGATGACTTCGTCCCCCGCCCTGAGGTTTTCGATGGCGTAGCTGCGGGAGTGGCACTTACTGCAGACTTCGACCATCTTGGCCCGCTCCCGGTCGAAATCCTCTTTGGTGAGGCGGGCGATCTTGGCGGCCTTCACCGCGTCGAGCCGTTCGGTCGGTTGCCCCTTGTCGTCCAGCACGCCGATGGCCTTGAGGATCGTCACCCGGTTGTCGAGCCATTCCTTGTCGTCCTCGGGGAGGCGAAGGGCCAGGAACCCCCAGGCGGTCATGACGCCGTGGTTCCCGTCGGGCATGTGGCAGGTCTGGCAGGTGGGGGCGCGGCCGGTGGTGGGCTCGATCTCCCAGATCGTGCCGTGCTTGGAGGTCTGCCACATCTCCCACTGGGGATGGTCGAAGCCCATGTGGCAGGTGCGGCAGGCGCGGGGATCCTTCGCCTCCTTCACCGAGAAGCTGTGACGGGTGTGGCAGGAGTCGCAGGCGCCGCTGCCGTATCGCTTCAATTCTGTGGCGGCCTTGTCGCCGATTTTGTGGCAGGCTGAGCACCCCTTGAGATCCCCGCCGCCAACGGCGGAAGGCTGGTGCGTGATCATCGGCATAGCCTTCATGACGGTCCAGGCGAGGGCATGTTTCCCCTCACGGTATTCCTTCACCCGCTTGGGGTGGCATGTGGCGCAGGTGTCGGGGGAAGGGAGCTTGACCTTTGCCACATCCTCGGCTGATTTGTGGTCCGAGCCGTGGCAGGTGGAACAGTCAAGGGTCTTGCCCATATTCCCGGCCAGAAACTGGGTGACGATGCCGGGTGTCACCTTCTCGTGGCAGTCGATGCAGGCGGATTTCTTCGCCGCGACGGCAGGCGCAGCGATCAGGACGAGCAGTGCGAGTACGGCCGTTACTGCCGGCCAGCCGATCCATCGTTTGTTCATGACTTCCTCCTTGAATCCCGTAGTCGAAATCGAGCTCCCCTCCTTAAGATTTTATTAATAATTACTTCAGGTTACCGCAAAAACACCGCTCGTCAAGGCGACCGTCACCCCGGGCTTGTGTTTTTTTGCGCTCCCCGTCTCCCCTGACCGCCACAAGCGCGTCCGGAAAGCCCGGCGATTCCGGGATGATTTCACCCCACCTGCCCACTCACCCCTCCGCCCGGGCATCCCCGGCCTCGTTGACAAGTCATTTCGAGCGCTTACACTTACACCAGACGGCCCACAGCCCCCCTCCCGGCCGAAGCGGCGGAAGAAGCGCCCTTATTGACGCCCCATGAGGGACGCAGTTGACGGATCGGTCTCCTGCTTCCCTGAAAGCGGAAGGAGGTAACATATGATCTCACGCATCATCAGAATGTGGTTTGTTCTTGCTCTCATCACCATTGCAGTGGTGGGCAGCCGAGCAGCCCTGGCTCAGAGCGGGACAGAGCAGAAACAACCATCACTCTACAACCGTTTAGGCGGGTTGGCCCCGATCTCCGTCGTGGTGAGCGATTTTATCGATGTCCTGGTTCCGGACCCGGTCCTTAATGCCAATCCTGCGATCGATGCCGCCCGGAAGCGAGTGCCGCCGCCGTATCTGAAGTATCACGTGACCGCGATGGTCTGTCAGGCAACCGGAGGACCGTGCCAGTACCACGGACGGGGGATGAAAGAATCCCATGCGCACCTGAACATCACAGAGCGTGAGTGGGACAGAATGGTGACGATCTTCAAGGAGATACTCGCCAAGCATGACGTTCCGGAGAAGGAGTCCCAGGAACTGCTGAAAATCGTGGGCTCCACGAAGGCTGACATCGTGGTGTCCAATAGCGGCAAATAGGGAACGGTGGGGGACGTTGTTCATTTGTTAGGGAACGGTGGGGGACGTTGTTCATTAGGGAACGGTGGGGGACGTTGTTCATTTGTTAACCAACCCGCCGGCAATAGATCGAAAATTCAACACATTAACATGTCTCCTCGTCCTCCTCCCGAATGGAAGACAAGTATGGCGTTTCATGGCAGATCGTTCCCACCATCCTGGGTGAGCTGTTAAGTGACCCTGATGCCGAAAAATCGAGGGTTATGAAGGCGATGCTTCAGATGAAGAAAATCGACATAGGGGCGCTCAAGCGGGCGTATGAGGGGCAGCGCCAGTAACGTCTATGGAGCCCGGCACAATAAACCATCTCAAGCAACTCTACGGGAGGAATCAAGCCAATGAGACATTCTCGCCCAACCTCAAGCAAACGTACTTCTCGTCCAGTAATGCCCCGAATGAGTCTACTTTCGTCCTTCGCCCTTCTTTTCATGATGGGGACACTCTCTCCGGCTTTTGGTGACAGCCCCCACGAGGTGTGGGCGATAGATCAGTCCAACTCCCCAGGCAAAACTTTCGGGGGCCGGATTTTCATCTGGCAGGGAAACGAGATAGAGTCCCAACCGGAGAGAGCCACTCCCGAGGTGATCGACCTCTCGGGGGCTGTAAGTGACCTCTGCCTCAATGAAACTGGCGTTGCCCCCGTGCGGCCGCACATGCTCGCTTTTAATGCGGATCAGTCCCATGCCATTGTCTCCTTCGTCGCAACTGGCCACGTCGTCTTTCTGGATGCAAAGAAGCGCACGCCACTCGCCTGCATCCGGACTTCACCCGGAGCGGGGGGCGCCCGGCAGGTTCACTTTGCCATCCCGTCGCCGGATCAGACGTACGTGGCGGTGGCGAACCAGAACGGCAAGCTCTTCGAACGGATAGACACGGACTACGCGACGAACACCTTCGTCCTGAACCCGGCCGCCATGATCAACCTGCAGACGTGCACGACGCCAAACGGCGTGCCCTGCGAGCTTCCGGGAGTCCGGAACGACAACGCGCCCATCTGTCCCATCATCGACTCCACGAGCCGGCTCTCGTTCGTGACCCTGCGGGGTGGAGGCCTCTTCGTCATAGACGGCAAAACCACGCCCATGCAGATCGTGGCCGAGTACGACCGCGACACCATCCATCCGAACGGGTGCCTCGGTGCCGAAACCGCGGGGAAGATGTATATCGACTCGGGTGGCGGCACCCCTTCGAATCTGTTCGAGGCAGATCTTTATGCGCTGCCGCTGACTGGATATTCACCCGCCAATCCACCCAACTCGCCAGTTCCAAAGCTGATATTCAGTGAAGACGTGGACGAGGCGGACACCCACGGTGCGGCAGTCGTTCAGCATGGGCGGTTCCTTTGGGTGGCCGATCGGGGCCGGAACTTCCTGTTCGTGGTGGATACATCCATGGACGTGATCGTGAACCGCATCAACCTGATTGGGGATGTAAGCGATGACCCGACCCCTGACCTCATCTTCCCTTCGCCGCAGGGGACCCGCGTTTACCTGTCGCTTCGGGGGCCGAACCCGCTCACGGCGGACCCCCACGTCAGCACGGGAAGCACGCCCGGGGTCGGCGTGGTCAAGGTGAAACATGGCGGACAAGACGGCGACTTCCTGGGGGTCGCTCCCGTAAGTAACATCGACGCCGCAGGAATTGAGCGAGCGGACATCCACGCCCTGGCGGTGCGCAGGAAGTAGCCTCGGGAGGGACGTGATGGTTCCCGTCTCATCCTGTGAGCCTCTTGAGTAAGTTCCGGCGGCTCACCCCCCTGCTCGCTTTGCTCGCTTCCCCTTACAAGGGGGACTGAGGGGACCCGGCCGACGACAAGCGCTGCATCGGCTGCGCACGCGATCAACCTCACCGCCGACGAGGCTGATCGCGTGCGCGGCGCCTACGGCCCAAACTACGATCGTCTTGCACAGGTTAAGAGAAAGTACGACCCGACCAACCTCTTTCACATGAACCAGAATATCAAGCCGGCCTGAGAGAACGTGAGGAACAGGATGAAATGAGGGGGCGAGAAACCAGGGAGGTAATCACATGAATAATCAAGCACCGTTTCTGGATGTCAGGAGTTTTGTTTCGGAGGAAGGAAGTCGAAATGTCATTGAGGGCGAGACTTCAGTTCCTGCCATGAGCCCTTTTCTGACCTTTTATGAGTCCGAGGCAGGGGGCGGCCCGGTGGATCCTGAGGCCGAAGAGTACGTGGCGTTCCTCAACGAGCTGTACGACGAAGAGTTGGATGAGGGTCTCTCCACTCTGGTGGATGAGGCCGCGGCCATCTACGAGACGCGCTTCTCCTCCGAACAGGAAGACCCCCAAACCATCGGGTACCAGGCCGAACGGCTCCTGACCCAGCACTTCGCCCCCCTCGCTGCCGAGGCCGAGACCATGTTCGGGTCCCTGGCCAGGGAACTGGGCCGGCGCGATCTCATGACCCTCGGCGACAACGAGATCGAGACCCTTGTGGACGGGTATCAAACGTCAGGAGAGCTGGCGCCGAACTTCGAGGAGTTTCTGGGAAAACTCAAAAAGGCCGTCAAGAAGGTGGCCAGTAAGGCCGTCGATCTGGCCAAGAAGGGAATCAGCGCCGCGGCCAAGCTGGGACTCGGGCCGATTCTCGAAAAGCTCAAGGCCCTTGTCAGACCGCTGCTCAAGCGGGTCATCCAGACGGCCATCGGCAAGCTCCCCGCCCAGCTTCAGCCCATGGCCCGGAAGCTGGCCGAGCGCCTTCCCTTCCTGAAGGAACTCGAAGAGAGTTATGAAACCGCGCCACAGGACGCCGAACTCGGCCAGGCGGCCGGGATTCAGCATGAGTTCAACCAGCAGGTGGCAACCCTCCTCTTCGCCCCCACCGAGGTGGAGCAGGACCTGGAAGTGGCCCGGGTGCTTACGGAACAGCAGGCTCCCGACACCTATCCCCTCCCCGAGCTGGATCGCGCCAGGGACCGCTTTACAGAGAACCTGCGCGGCCTGAGGGAGGGGGAAGATCCGACCCCCCACGTGGAAAACTTCGTTCCGGCCATCCTCCCCGCCCTGAAGATCGGCATCAGGCTCGTGGGCCGAAAAAAGGTGGTGGGTTTTCTGGCGGGCTTCCTGGGCAAGCTGATTCAGAAATTCGTCGGGCCACAGTATGCCCCTCCCCTATCCCAGGCCATCGTGGATGCCGGCCTGCGCCTCATCCACCTGGAAGCCACCGCGGAAGATGAATCCAGGGCTGCCGCGTCGGCCGTGGCGGCCACCGTGGAGGAAACCGTGCGGCGCGTGGCGGCCGCACCGGACTACGTCCTGGACAGCCAGGAACTCCTGGAAGGCTTTGCGCTGGAAGCCTTTGAACAGGCTGCCGCCGCCAATCTCCCGCCGGTTCTCCCGGGGGAAATCTATAAAAAGCGCCCGGACCTTGCCGAGGGGAGAAAGCTCCGGGGGGCCTGGATCATGATGCCCCGGGGCCTGCGGAAGCGGTTCAAAAAGTTCAGCAGGAGGATTCCGATCCTTCTCGCGCCCCACAAGGTTGCGTCGCTGGAAACCTTCGAGGGGGTTCCCGTGGATGAGTTCCTGGAAGAGCAGCTGGGGCTGGCCCCCGGAGAGGAGGTGGAGGCCTTCGTCCATCTCTACGAGGCGATCCCCGGCACGCGCCTCTCCGATATCGCCCGGCAGGAGGAGACTATCCCGAAGCTGGACACCGCCAATGGGCTCGGCCAGCTCCATCCCCTCACCCGGGAGGCCGCGGCCCTGCTGCTGGGCGAACCGGAGCTGGGACGCGACGGGGACCCTCGCACCGTCAGCGATCCCCACGCCCCTCAGGTCGGGCAGCGGTTCTACTACCTGGAGATTCCCGGGAAGCGCCCCCTCATGATTCCGGAGCCAGGGGGCCGGGCCACGGCACGCCGCTCCACCAGGGTCAGGCTGATTCTCGACTTCCCCAGGAACGAGATCCGGGTTCGTCTCTTTCTGAGCGAAATCCGCGCCCAGGAGATCGCGGTGAAACTTCGCCAGCATGCCCACATCGGCACCGTTGCGGCCCGCCTGGGGCGCATTGCGGAGCGTGGGGTGCGCAGGGCCCTCATCGGCGGCTTCGGCCGGTTGAAGATCGTTCACGAGGCAGTGACGCCGGACCAATGGGCGGGCACCCTTCGCCGATTGCCTTCGTTCGTTCCCCAGGTTCTCATGGGACGGCTGCAGGAGTGGATTCTCAAGGGGCTCATCGATCACCTGAAGCAGCGTACCGAGGAGTTCATCAAGGCTGCGGAGGACACCGCCGACGGGGTAATGCTCGTGATCACCCTCGGCAATCCTCCGGGGTTCCCCCAGCTTCGCCAGGCCCTCAAGGGAAAAGTGCTTTCGCCGGCCAGCCTGAAGATGTCAGGGGGGGCGCCCGAGGTGAAGATCAGCATCACCCCCGGGTACAGCCATGAATGAGTCACATGCCGCGATGAAGGCCCAGCTCGCCCGCCAGGTGGCCCACTGGACGTCGGCAGCGGCGCGGCTTCAGGACCTGGACGATCTGGCGTCGCCCGCGGCGTGGCGCACCCTCGAAAGCTACCTGGGTCTGGCCATCCGGCGGCATCTCACGGGGGTTGTCGACACGCTGAGCCGGGAGGCCGCCACCCTGCAGGCGGCGCTGGCCATGGTCTCTTCAACGGCGGATCTCGAGATCGTGAGGCGCAAGCTCCTGGCCTTCCGAGCCCGATATCTGCAGGTGGAGACGACCCTGGACTACTATGCCGACGCCATCAACACCCGCACGGCCACGACAGTTGCCGGGCTCCTGAGGGCCTGCGACACCCTGGCGCATCGGAGCATGGGGCAGCTTCTCGATCAGTTGGGTAAGCCGACCCCGGTGACGCTTACCTATATTGACAAGGGGTTGGGGGCATCAATCCTGAAGGCCGGGCTCCGCCTGTGGGATCAGACCAGCATCAGTCCCGTGGCGGCCATCAAGATCACCCGGCACAACCTCTACCGCCCCACCGCCCTGATCCACGAAGCCGGCCATCAGGCGGCGCACATCGTGCGCTGGACCGGGGAACTCTCCTCCGCCCTTGCCGCCGGCCTGAGCGCCGCGCCGGCCGGCGTCGGCGAGGCATGGGCGGGGTGGGCGTCGGAGATCGCGGCCGATGCCTTCGCCTTCGTTCATACCGGGTACGCCAGCGTCGCCGCCCTGCAGGATGTGCTGGATGGGGGACCGTCCATGGTCTTCCGCCACATTCCCGGCGATCCCCATCCCGTCAGCTACATCCGGGTGCTGCTCGGCGTGGAGATGTGCCGGCAGTTCTACGGCGCCGGCCCCTGGGACGACCTGGGCCGGTCCTGGACGGAACTGTACCCCCTGGAACGGGCGCCGGGGGAAACCGCCCCCCTGCTGCGGGCCTCGCTCCCCCTGCTCCCCCGCATCGTGGAAGCCACCCTCCGCAAGCCCATGGGGGCCTTTGGCGGCCGTCCCCTCGTTGCCCTGATCAATCCCGACCGCGTCAGGCCGGAGGCGCTGCTCTCGCTGGAGAAGGAGCTGGGCGCCGCCCTCTACACCTCGATGCACTGGATCTGGACGGAGGCGCTGCGGCTCCTGGCGCTGACCGGCCTGCGCATGGCCACCATGCGTGAAGAAGATGCGGATACCGTCAAATACCAGAAGGAATGGATGTTACGACTCGGCGGCGCCTTGCAGGCCGCTTAATTCAACGGATGGGAGGATACAGCCATGGCAGCAAAAGCTTCCTATGAAGAGCAGAACAAAGCCCTCAACGAGTTCGAAGCGATCCGTAAGGTTCTGCGGGTCCCCTTTCCCGAAGACATGAGGGATCTCCCCCCGTCGCCGACCCCGTTTCCCGAGGAAAGACGATGGAAAGGTCCATGTCTCGGTTTCCAGGCCATTATCATTAACTTGGCTCCCACGACACCAGCGGAGAAGCCAAAAACCGGGAAGGAAGCGTGACCGCGGAGACGATGCGGCTTCTTTTCGGAGTTCAGACAACTTCAGATCAGAATACAGGAGGTATTCGATATGTTCAGACGATTCGCAGGCACAATCCCCGAAGGCGCCCTGAAGATGTTCCAGTGTCACCCCGCGGTGCTGACAACGCTGCTGGAGGCGGCCTGGGAATTCAGGGCCCACGACTCGACCCAGCCCCCGGTACTCCCGCTGGGACACCCGGGCCACCGGAGCGACATCTCCCCGCTGCCGGATTTCTGGCTCGACAGGCTGAAAGCCTTCGCCCAGATCCAGGCGCCCGCCGGCTCAGTTCCGTTCGACGCGGAGGGGACGGTGCTCTGGGACCACCTCATCTACGCCTATATGATCGAGAACACCCGGATCTACGAGATCTTCCGGCGGGTCCTGTACGAGTTCCTGCACGGCGAAAAGCTGGGGGTCCCCACCGCCGAGGCGCATCACTGGCTGCGCGCCACCGAGGAGCTCTTCTACCGCGAACCGCCACCCTTCTCCATCACCACCATCACCAGCCACATCCGCTCGGACATGCGCGCCTCACGGCGCAACGCCTACTGGCGCATGTTCGGCATGGACCTGAACCACGGTGTCGACGAAGGGCAGCCCTACCCCTATATCAAGGCGGATGCCTACAACAACGAATTCGTGACCGTGTTCGAGGAGCTCCTGCGGGAGGTCTGGATCGCCATTTCAAACGTGAACAACACCAGCGGACCCAACCCGAAAGACGAGGGGAAGATCGCGAATATCGTGGCGAATCTGCAGAATATGCTCATGTCGCGCAGGGCCAACGGCAACCTGTCGCGGGAGGAGTTCGTCTTCGTCGCCATGATGTCCTGGTTCCACCTGACCGTGTCGTTTGATTCCCCCATCATTCAGGCGCTCCGGGCCGAGGCGACCGGTCCGGAGCAACGGCTCTTCAAGGTGGCGCAGCGCGTCGGCCTGCCGGCCCACGGCCTGTCCAAGAGCTACTTCGATATCTCTGACCAGATATCGCGGGTCCTCATCCAGATCGAAGCCAGCGGCACCGGAATCGTTCCGGCCCTCGTGGCCACCGGCACGTCCCTCAATTCGCTCCAGACCGCGATGAACACCATCATCACCCACTGGTCAATCATCACCGGGCGCGACATGAAGGCCGGCAAAGTGGCGGTACGATAAGCTCGAGGGGAAAACCCATGAATGCTTTCGACAGAAAAAACCGCCCTCCTCCCCATCCATTGGAAGGTCTCCAATCCCCGTTCCTCGACCAGGAGATCTTTGCGGGGCAAGGCGAAGAAGAATGGGAGCCGCGCCTGGGGGCGCTGGAAGCGGCGAGCCCGTTCCCGGGCGCCTTTGAGCTGTCAGGCGCCGGCAGCGCCCCACCAGGCGCGGAATGGGAAGAGAAGTCCCCATTCCGCGAGGCCGAGGGTTTGTTCGAGGCCGAAGGCGGCATTACGGGGGAAGATGACCGGACGGAGGTTCAGGACACAAAGATCGCTCCCTATCGATGGATCTGCTCCGTCACCTACGAGAAAGACGGACAGACCCTTGACGGCGGCAGCGGTTTGCTGATCTCGAACCGCCATGTCCTGACCGCCGCCCATGTCATCACCGAGGCGGGATCGGGCCCGTCGGCCCCCTCCCTCTATGTGTACCCCGGCCGTCACTATGGCGGCGAGCCCTTCGGAAAATTCCTGGCGGCCAAAACCCGGGTGCCGAACTTCAGGATGGACTTCGGCCTGATCACGCTGAACAGGCCGGTTGACCCGGGTTTGCTCTGGTGGGGCCATCCTTCCACCAACACGGAGTGGTGGAGCGAGGCCGTGATCCCCTTCCAGGAACTCCGGCAGCGGGAGTTCCCCGTCATTACGGCCGGATACCCGGGCGCGAAAGACGCATATCGGCGAAGGATGTACGAGGCGCGAGGCGTCACCGTGTCCGCCACCTTCGGGGCCGCTTTCCGGCACACCGCCGATACGACCCAGGGTCAGAGCGGCTCGCCCATCTGGACCGAGCGGGGCGGCCGCCGGATTCTGATCGGAATCGTGAGGGCCTTCGACCAGTTGCCGAACCAGATCGGGGTTTTCGTTCACGACAGGATCGTGCGGGGGCTGGTCGAGCGCTGGATGGCGGAGGACGCGCCCAGACCGCGGCCGGTCGAGCGGCGGATCGCGCTGGAAATTCCCTACCGCTGGGTCTGCCGACTGGAGGTCCACGACAATGATCTCCGGCGCGTGGTGGGATACGGGACCGGCCTGCTGATATCCGACCGCCACGTCCTGACATCGGCCAGGGTCATTCACGGCTTTTCGAAGGACCGTCGCCGATACTCCGTGCGCATAGCTCCCGGTTACGAGTTCGGCAAGGAGGCATTAGGTTCCGCGACGGCCTCGAAGGCCAGGGTCTCTCCACGGTTTTCACCCGGGACAAGCGACGCCTCGGCGGACTACGGACTACTGACGCTGTCACGGCCCCTGGGGAGCGTGACCTACCCGGCCATCGGGAACGCCGCGCTCGGCAGCTGGGGAGGCCCGTCCCACGGGCTTTCCACGTCCGCGGCGGACTGGAGCGGCAAAAAAGCCAGCCTGGCGGCCTTCTCCCGCTCGTCCGGGGGGGGCGCCGGGCACCACAAGCTTCGGGTCTCTTCCGGCGGAATCGTGGGCCTCAAAGGGGGGCAGATTCTGCACCGGGCAGGTAACAAGCTGGATGCGCCCGGCGCGCCGATCTGGGTCGAAGAGAGTGGGAAAAGACTTCTGGTGGGGATTGCCTCCCCGATTTTCTCCAAGGACTACGACGTGAACTGGGGCTGCTACCTGAGCCAGGAAACGCGCTCCCACCTCATGGAGTGGATCAATGAGGACTACGAGCGAAAAGAGCTCGAGGCCGGGGAGCATTTTAGCCCGGACGAACTGGAGTCACTGCCGGCATCTCCGGACGCCGAAGCCGAAGGCCCCGCTGCCGAGGTGTATCCCGAGCAGGAACTTCAGGACGGGTACCTGGAGGCCGAGAGCCAGACCGACGATTTTCTGGATTCAGCGGAGCTTGCAGAGACTGGATACGAGATTGAGCAGTACGCGCAACCGGACGAGTTCCGCTCGAATGAAGAAGAGTACAGCGGGGATTACGAGACCGAAGATGCGGCAGTCGAAGGCGAAACCTTTGCCGGCGCCGAGGAGTACGGGGACGAGAGCGAGTTGTTCGAGGAACTTGTCCCCCTGACCCTCCCCGCGGCGACCCCGAAGCTCCCCAGCGACGCCGCAATGCGGAGCCAGTTGCAGGCAATGGGAACCGCGGAAGCCCGCGCGCTGGATCAGGCCTTTGCCTCGTTCGGAGATTTCGGAAAATTCGTGAATCGGCTCCCGACCGCACTCAATGCGGTCTACAAACCGATGGGGGGGCTTCCGGAAAAACATTTCGTCCATGTGGCCCGCCTGGGTGCCGAGTCCTTCATCTACGGCGCTCCCCGCCTCGAAGGGAACCGGTACTACCCCTGGGTCGACTATCCGGATCTCAACCAGGCTGCGGAGAGTTCGAAACTGCTGGCAAACTTCCTCCATTTTTCGATGAGCAGACTCCATCAAATCAGCCGGATCGCAACCCGGCCGGAGACCCATCGGCGGCAAATGGACCGGGCTGGTGTGCTGTTCCGTTTCTTTCACACGGAACTTGCCAGTGGGTTCCGCCGGACGGGCATGGCAGAATCCCTGCTGCTCGACTATCGAACGCTGCTGGTGCAGATCATCTGGCTGCACTACCAGCGGCTCCTGGACGGCTGGCTGGCAACGGCGGCGAAGTCCCGTCTGCCGGACGGAGTTATCGGAACCGAGTGGGTGAACATCCTGCGCTTGGCGGCCATCACGCTAGTCGACGATGCACGAGCCCTGGTGCCGACATTCAACCTGACGGCAACGCTGTATCGGGATTACTTCGACCAGAAGCCCGCCAGCGACATCGGCTATCTGCACTATACGAGTACACCTCCGCCGTTTACCGGCCACGGCCCGGACATGTCGTTCACCACCGTATTCCGGCGCCGCGTGGAGCAAAAGGCGCTGATAGAGGATCTCCGCAAGGAGTCGGGTTCCGCTCCCCTTCCGAACCTGCATGACAGCGCCTCGTGGCAGGCCTGGGTACGGACCGCGTGGGACAAACCACAGCTGCGGCGCGAGAGCAAGCTGGCGCTGGTTCTCGGCCTGGTGGGGCGCTACTTCAACGCTTTCACGATTCATGCTCCCCATGACCTGCGCGAGGGATGCAGTGAAAAAAACTATCTGACGCGTGTGTTCCCCCGTGCGGTAACGGGTTCACTGGTGCACGACTGCTTCGTCTACGCCTGCCGCTGGATCCACATCCTGGGCCGGCTGCTGACGTCCGGCTCCATATCCGACGGCATCGCAAAGCCGCGCATCTTTCTGATCGAGATGCCGGCCCACGTTGGTGTCATGATCCGGGGGGAAACGACGTTCAACCGGCATATAGTCGTCAGCATCAACAACAAGGACGCGCAGATTCACGAAATAGACGCCGGCGAGACCGACGAGGCAGGGGCGCAGAAGGTGGTAGAAGACATGTACCGCGGGATGAAGACCCCCTATGTCGCACGGCGTCTCACGTCGAAACCGGCGGACGCGAAGGCGCTCTGGAGCGAGGTCTGCAAACTGGCGGACAAGAAACTGGTGCTGCCCTACAAAGACCCGAAGGAACCGCCGCACCTGCGATACCTCAAGCACAATGCGCTGGTCGCCCGCATCGGGCGGGAGTTCACGGATACCGTGCGCGCCTCCTGGAGCACACTGCGTCAAAGCCTGAACAAGACCGGAGGCGGCCAGACCTCGGCCGACCTGGTCCGCAGCGAGATCAGGAAGCACACGACGCGATTCGAATCAGCGATCAAGTCAGCGACGGATAAGATCGACAGCGAAACCAAACCGTTGATCAAGGAGATTAACGCCGACCTTGACGCACATAAAAGTCGGATACCCACGGGGGTGCTGATTGTCGAAATCGCCCCCAAGGCACTCTTCGCCAATGAAGTGGAAGCATACCGGAATGCGTTGAAAAAGGCTGTGCAGACGGGCGATGTCTTAGCGATCAACCCGGATCTATTCTTTCCCGACAATGACTTCGCGGCAGAGGTTGAATGATGACAGGCACGAGGTGAACAACCATGAGCTCTTGGGAAGAAAATGATCGACTTCCGCATTCCGGTCCACGGAGCGACCTTGAGTCCCCCTTTCTGGCGGAAGAACTCTTCGCCGGCGAGGCCGGGCCTGAGTGGGAAGCGCGCCTGGCAGTATTGGAGGCGGAGAGCCCGTTTCAGAGTGCCTTCGAGGAAGGGGACGCCGCCCCCTATGGGCCGGTGGAGCCGGAAGAGGAATTCGTTGGAAAAGAATGGGGCGCCGCGGAAGGTTTTTCGCCGCTTGAAGGCGAAGCATACGACGAGCTGGCATTGGCGGAACTGGAAGAGAACCGGGAACTCTGCTACGAGGAGGAGGCCCCCTTCGAGGAGGGAGAGACCGA
This sequence comes from Geobacter sp., assembly GCF_030834625.1. Lineage (NCBI taxonomy): Bacteria > Pseudomonadati > Thermodesulfobacteriota > Desulfuromonadia > Geobacterales > Geobacteraceae > Geobacter > Geobacter sp. The sequence goes on along the minus strand of NZ_JAUQXO010000034.1, from coordinate 10,263 downwards.
CGAAGAAAAGCCCCTGCCACGGATGAAGTTCGAACTCCAGACCAGCAACCGGATCTGGCGTAACGATGGCACGACCGCGAGTCTCCTTGAACGGAAATACGGCCCCGATGATTTTCTCGTCGACAAGAAAGGAGTGAGGCTGGAGTCCGAGACGAACGGGGTTCTGGAGTTTGAAACGGAATGGTTTAGTTCATGGACTAAACTGGAAGAGGCCATAAATAAAGCGGCCAAGATGACCGACAACATTAATGGAGCGGCTGCGTCGAAATTCGAGAAGTCGCGCAAGGCATTCCCGTTCAGCGTGGATCATCTGCGGAAGGGATCGACGAAGGAGCTGCGCCAGGGCTTCTGGGACAGAAAACCGGGTATGGAAGGCGAGAAGGAAAAAATCCTTCGGTCAGGTGAGGAACTGGAGGTCGAGATAACCGATGCTTCCTGGGAGGCGGGGATCCAGTCTTCGGAAAGTTTCCTGCTGGAGTACTACGAATCGTTCCTCAGGCAGCACGAATGGCCATTTTACCGGGACGGCACCATCAAGCACGCAAAGGCGGTCCTGGATGGTGCGAACACTGTTGGCATGACCGCCACGGAAGTGGCCAAGCTGCGCAGCTTCCTCCAGATCATCATCAACTACATCATGCGCGGACAGGGAGGCGCGGAGAGCGACAAGGCCGGAGCATTCTCCGATGTTGAGGGGATGCCTGCCAAGCAGGCCTTTACGCTGATGAGCCGGACCAACTTCGCGTCGATGCACAAGGTCCTGTTGACAGGAAAAGAAAGGAAGCTGTTCGAAAAAATCGTAAAGAATGATGCGGTCCTCAAGGAGATGGGGCTGGATCGGAAAAGTCCGCTCTTCATCAAAGGATATGGAACGAAGCACCATGAACCCGGCCCCACGGTATACCAATGGCTGGCAGGGATTGCCAAGGGCGTGGACCTGCTGTCGGCGCGAAGCGGTAAAAGCCTGAGCGCGGCCATGGGCCGCTACAACGTGGAAACCAGAAAGGGGAAAAAGGACCAATGGCTGGTGAAGTTCGAAACCCGCAATACGGTTCTGGGAGCTGTGGGGATCAAAGCCAAGGACTGGGTAACGTACGCCCAAAAGCTGTTCGACACGGCGGGCAAGAGGGAGAGTGATGCCCTTGACCTCGCCCAGAAGTTGGGGATTACCGACGAGAACAAGCTGACGAATTTCATCTTCCACGCGCGCCATCCGGAGCTGGAAGGGCGCCGGATCCGGGAGAGTGAACGCGCTCTCGCCAAGGAGTGGCTGCAGATTCGAAACGAGCTGGTGCGGGGTGTCCAGCCTGAACTGGAAGAGTTCGAGGGGACCGGGGAAACGTTCGAGGATTTCCATGATGCCGAGTTTGTCGACGACGAACCGGAGGAGTTCCCTGAAGCCCTTTACGGGGAGACGGGACTCGAAGAGGCCGAAGAGGCCGGGTATGCCGATTACGAAACAGAGGACGACGAGTATCCGGTTGAAACGGAGGGAGCGTGGGAAGAGGGGTTCTCTCTTCCAGTCCCCTTCTTTCCGGCGAAGCCCGGTGGCGTCGCCGTCAGTTCTCCCCACACACCCGTTCCCCTGTTCCCGCCACGACCGGATGACCCCCTTGCGGCCGACCCGAAGATGGCACATGCGCTCAGGCACGCGATTGCCGCGTTTGAGAAGGATCGCAAGCTCGCGCCGGGCACCTTTCCGGTCCGGATCACGGTCGTCGACGTGACCAATGCGTCGGGCCCCCTCCCGTCGGCCGGCCACTTCGAGACCGAGACCGACTACATTGCCAGCGAGGCCAAGGTCGCGGTCATGTACGCTGCCTATGCCCTGCGGGATATGGTCAGGCGTTTTGCCGCAACCACCGGAGCCAACCCGACAAACCTGTCCGCCTGGCTCGCCACACAGATGGACCCGTCAATTGCCAAGGCGTCCGACAACATCGCCCGTTCCCTTCTCATGGACGCACACCGCGTCCCTTCGTATCGAAACGTCTTCGAGCCGAAACCGGCCAGCCTGGGACTAAGGGCTACCGTTGCCTTCTCTCCCGCCTTTGAGAGAGCACTGGAGGGGATGATCGTACCGAGCAACAACGCCCATGCCGCCGCGTGCGTTCACGGAGTCGGCTATGGGTACCTGAATGGGGCTCTGGCTGCGGGCGGCTTCTTCGATCCTTCAACCAGCCAGGGTCTCTGGGTCGCCGGCGACTTCCAGGAAGGAAAGAAATGGCCTTACGTGCGGATCGTATCCCGCAATGATGGTCTGGTTGCGCAGGCCGGCACCACGAGGGACATGGCCAAACTCGTCTCATTGATCATGACGGACCGGCTGCTCGACCCGGCCAGCTGCGCCGAGATGCGCGGCAGGCTGGCCAGGGCCGCAAAGGGGATAGACACCCCCTGGGTCGCACGAACGGGAGTCTTCAAACCTGGGACGATTACCCACAACAAGCTGGGACTTGGGCCCTTGAAATCGAGAAAGATCGTCAGGTCGGAGGTCAGCGTCTATCAGTCCCCGGTTGCGAAGGGACGGCGTTACGTGGTCGCCTGGCAAAATCTCGTCGAAGTAAGGCCGATCGGTTTCGCCGACATTGCCAAAATCATCAAAGCGACGATCACGGAGTTCGAGAGGTAGCAACTATTCTCAAGGAGGAACACAATGGTCAACAATCCGGTAATCTGGTTCGAGATTTACGTTCAGGACATGGACCGCGCAAAGGCCTTTTACGAATCCGTGTTCGAGGTCACGCTGCAACAGCTGAACAGCCCCGGAATCGATCTGTGGTCATTCCCCATGACGATGGACCGGACCGGGGCCGGCGGCGCACTGGCAAAGATGGAAGGGGTAGCGTCCGGGGGGAACAGCGTCATAATCTACTTCAGCTGCAGTGACTGTGCGGTGGAGGCTGAACGCGCCGCCAAGCATGGCGGGCAGGTGCACCGGGAGAAGATGTCCATCGGCGAATACGGCTTTATCGCCCTGATTCTGGATACCGAGGGGAACATGATCGGTCTGCACTCGCTGCAATAACAAAAGGAGGGATACCATGACCACAGGAACACTGTACGAAAGAATCGGCGGGGAAAAGGCAATCGACGCGGCGGTGGATCTTTTTTACCGGAAGGTGCTGGCGGACGATCGCATCAGGTATTTCTTCGACGGCGTCGACATGAAGAAACAGGGGAAGATGCAGAAGAACTTCTTCACCTTTGCCTTCGGCGGGCCCGTCACCTACAGCGGCAAGAACATGAAGGCCGCCCATGCGCGGCTCGTCACGGAAAAAGGGCTCAACGACAGCCACTTCGACGCGGTTCTCGAACACCTGGCCGCCACCCTGCGGGAGCTGGGCGTTGAGGATGAACTGATCGGCCAGGCCGCCGCCGTTGCCGAAACCGTTCGCGCTGACGTGGTGGGGAGAGCGGCCTGACGCAACGGCTCCAGCATCGCACACAAGGAGGATAGACCCATGGCCTTAGTAGCTCCATTCAACGTAATTGTCGACACGGCGGATTACTGGAGGGGAACCCTGGTCGACAGCCCGGCGCTGGTGGCCGGAACGGTTACGGTGCCGGCACCCGCAAACTGGAATGTAATTGCAGATAAGTTTGCCGAATTTTTCAGTGCAGACGATTTTAAGGTTCAGGCAGTACACCTCCTCGGCCTGCATCCCCCCGAGGCACCGAACCAGTCCATTCTGCGGGTCAATCTTTTCAACGTTGTGCCGGGAACGACCGACGTGACCGTTACCGACGACCGGGACCATGGCAACCATGACGATTTCATGCTGGTTACCTACCGGCCGCTCCTCCTCAGAGGCGCACCGGCCCCGGGATTTGCCGAGGTGGAGGTGGTGGTGAAACACGTGACGACGGGGTTCATCTACCCCGTCGCATACCTGCGAAGCGACTTCCGCCTCACTAACCAGGGCCATTCCGACTTCACCGGAACAGGGTACTGGACCTACCTCTCCGTTGACCCGGACGGCACGGTTTCGCATCTGCAGCCCAAGCCGGGGGGCTACGTGCACCGCTGCGGACAAGCTCCGGAAGTAACCATGGACCGGAACGGAAATGTCCTGATGGCCTCCGAGGGGGTGGGATTCGCTGCCGTGGCGCGCTGGGAAACCGGGGGAGCAGGGCGATATTCCGTGGCGGGTGATGCAGCTGGCCATGGAAATTTAGAGATCCGCCTGAACGGACAACCGGTCTTCAGGGAGTCGCTGACCGAAAAAGAGCACGTCTTTGACCTGATGCTGACCATCGAGGACAAGGGCGCCATCGATGTGGTCGTTACCGAAGGGTCTGCCCGAGTTGCCATGCTCGTCAGCAGCATCACCGAGACGAAGCAGGAGCAAACGCAACCCCACGGCAGGCGATGCCAGGATTGAACTGGGCTTCGCCACCCATGCCCGGTCCCGAAGGAGAACCCCATGAAAAGCATGGCAATCGTGATTCGCGATGACGGGTACGACCGGCTCCTCACCCCGCTGACCTTCGCCTATGTTCAGGCAAGCGAAGGTGTTCAGGTGGATATCCTGTTCGTGCTCTGGGCCGTGAAGGTGCTTACGGAGGAGGGCGCGCGAGCCGTCCATATCGACGGGCGCCACGGGGCCGAAGAACCGTGGCTGCGGGACCGGCTGGCCCGTGCCGGCGATCCGGTGGAGATCTATGATTTCCTCAAGCTGCTCAAAGGGACAGGGAAGGTGAACTTCTACGGCTGTCGCCTTGCCGCAGCCACCTTCGACGTGGACCCGGCGAACCTGATTCCGGAGACCGACGGCATTGTGGATTCGGGGTGGTTCCTGAACGAGAAGGCGGTCAAGGCCGATCACTGCCAGTACTTCTAAAGCAGCGCAGAACACGAACCTTCAGTTTGATTACCAGGTCATTTTCGGCCTGTTGCACTTACGTCATGAGTACGAATACTCATGACGGTCCACCAGGGAAGGTTGCCATGGACGGTGACCATCGCAAAACGGGAAAACCGCTCTTTTGGCCCACACGAACGGGCTGAGGGGGCGGTTTATTCATTTTCGGGGGGAGTAGTCGTCCCTTCGGGCAGGAGGTCACCATGTGGCGCGAATTTCGATTCCGGATCGCAACCCTCGTTGTCGGCACCTGTGTGCTGGCATTCTCGCCCGGCGGCGCCCAGGACACAAAGCCGGCACCCGCCGATGACGACATTGCCCATCACGAACGGATGCTGACAGAGCGCACGACCCAGACGGAACGCGCCCGGGCGGCCATGGCGAAAACGGCCGGAGAGATCCGTGAAGTCCAGGAGAAGCTTGGACAGGAACAGGACCCGACCGTGCGAAGACACCTCCAGCTCAGCCTGGAGAAACTGCGCGTGCGCCTGCTGCGCCAGACCATCCTCCAGCGGCGCGCCGAGCTGAAACAGCAGGAAGTGGCGGAGCATATCGCTATCCTCCGGGAGGGGAAGAAACTTCCGCCGGACGAGAGCCGCCGGAAGCGGTTCGAGGCCCTGTCCCGCCGACTGGAGCGGGCCGAGGGGTTGATGGAGCTGATCACGGAGTATCAGGAGTCCGCCATCAGCGACCGGGAGAAGAAGCGCATCTCCCAGCTCTTGGAGGACCAGCGGAGGGTGATCGCGGACATCAGGGAGGCCATTGAGGACCTTGAGGGAAAGGATGACCCGACAGGGCAGCAATGATCGAACCGACAGGTTCAGGAGGAAAGCCCATGCGCACAGGACTATCGCTCTCAGGAAGCTCGCCGTGGCCGCGGCTCGTTGCCCTCGCGCTGGCAGGTGCCCTGCTGGCCCTGTCGGGGTGTCGCCCCAGCGCCCCCCTGCCACCGACCGTCGTCAATGCCAGTTTTGACTTCGCACCGGCCCTGGGAACCGAGCCCCAGGCCCTGAGCTACCGCTGGCTCTACCATGCCGGCAACGACGTTACCGGTCTCCGCATCAATCTCGACACGGGGACCCTCCCTCCCCTGTCCCACGTCAATATCCTGGACGGCTCGGGGCAACTGGTGCAGCAACTGACGGGGACCATCGGCGGCTGGTCCTCCCCCATCGACGGCAACAGGGTCCATGTTCACATCTGGTCCCAGCCCACGGGGCCGGTCCCGGGCGTCCGGATCAACCAGATGGAATACACTCGGCGCCAGGGCCCCATCTTCCCCGAGGAGCCGCCACCCGGCGCGTCGAACTACGCCACCGCCCGCCGCCTCTCCCACAACCTGGCCGACTATGGACACCTGCGCGGCACCGACTACGCCAACTACTACGTCGCCTCCAACCTGGCCGGCAAGCCCATCGACATCGTGGTGCAGAGCATCGACAACGCCACCCTCGACGTCTACACCAGCTACGACGAGTTCCTCATCTCGCCGGACCGGGCCGTGCACCACGTGGTCGCCACCAACGGCAACCCCGCCTTCATCGAGCTGGACAGCGCCCCCCGGGACAAGATCTACCTCACCGTGAAATCCACCAACGGCAGCGGGCGCTACTACGCCATGGTGAACCACGTGCGCCACAAGTTCCATGTCTCCTACGAGTTCGAGGGGAGCGACCTCTGGGACCGCGCCTCCCCCAACGGCCAGACCTACTTCGACCTGGCCCGGGCCTTGGCCGTGGACGCCTCGCGGCAGCTCTACGATTCCACCGACGGGATGATGCGCTTCGACACGGTGACCATTTACAAGACCGAGCGTGACTTCACCGTGGCCGACGTCTACATCCACGACGAGGACGACTTCCGGGCCAACGCCAACTCCTGGGACATCGACATCGCCCGCAACCACCTGGAGGATCGCAGTAGTTCGACAGTGGTCCATGAATGGGGACACTACGAGTGGGGCCTGCCGGACGAGTACGACGAGATCGACGAGGATACCACCGACTTTCTCTGCCCCAACAGCATGATGTCCAACCGGTCACCCGATTTCTGCGTGGACATGAACCACGACCCCACGGGGGAACTGGGGGGCGACAGCATGTGGTACGAGATCTGGGACCAGTACTCGGGCGATCCCCGTGACCCGGGGAGGATTCCCCGCAAGACCGAGACCCCCGGCGCCGAACGCTTCACCGGTCTCAACCTGGAGCCCTTCATCCAGTGGCGGGTCTTGGAGTAGCAACGGTCAGTCCGTGCCGCCAGACATCCGATTGGCTGCAGGGCACGGCTATCACCACCATGGCTGACGCGCCATCATCATGGCGTTCGAAGCAGCCGCAACCGGGGTGCTTGGCACCCCGCCAGACAAGGAGGCAACAGATGGCACGAAACAGAACATGGACAGCGTTGTTGGCACTGGTAACCCTGGTAACCCTGGTCGCTCTTTCAGCCCCCTCATGGGGCGGCATGCTGCCGCCGCCGAAGGGGGAGCTCTTCACGGCCGACCTGAGCGGCTATGAGGAAGTCACCCCGAAATCGACGGCCGGCACGGGAAGCTTTAAGCTCACCGTAGCGAAAACCGGCATGATCGAATACGAGCTGAGCTACAGCGGCCTCGAATCGGAAGTGAGACAGGCCCACATCCATTTCGGCCAGCCGGGGGTGAATGGCGGGATCATCGTCTTCCTCTGCACCAACATGGGTAACGGGCCCAACGGCGATGAGCCGGCGTGCCCCCAGTCCGGCACCGTCAAGGGAAGCTTTGACGCCGACGACATCATCGGCCCCACCGACCAGGGAATCACCGGAGGCGAGCTGGACGAGGCCCTGGCAGCGATCCGCAGCGGCGTGACCTACGCCAACATCCACACCGTCGTCTATCCGGGCGGCGAGATCCGGGGTCAGATCACCGAGAAAAGAATGGGAATGATTCCCTGGCTGCAAAAGTGACCGCCAGGGTTCATATGTTTGGCAGAAGTAGCAGCATTCGTCACATGGAGGTGACCAATGGCACGGAAACGATCAAGGCTGGGGTGGCGATTCTTCGTCCTCCTGGCAACGATGACGCTTGCCCTCGGGGCAGGATTCGCGGCGGCAGAGGACCGGCAGGACTTTCCCGGCGCCGTCTACACCATGAGCAACGCTGCAGGGGGCAACGAAATCCTCGTCTTCAAGCGGGGAGCCAACGGCATACTCACCCCGGCCGGCTCGGTCCCCACGGGGGGACTCGGGACGGGCGCGGGGCTCGGCAACCAGGGGGCCGTCGTGTTGAGCAAAGACAACCAGTGGCTCTACGCGGTCAACGCCGGGAGCAACGAGATATCGGTCTTCGCCGTTGACCCGCAGGGGCTCACGCTCGTCGAAACGGTTCCCTCCGGGGGAGAAATCCCCATCAGCCTCACGGTTGACCGGAAACTCCTCTACGTCCTCCATGCGGGGGGACGGGTCGGAGGGGTCGACACCATCACCGGCTTCACCATCGGAACCGACGGCAAGCTCTCGCCGCTCCCCGGCTCCACAAAGCCCCTGAGCGCCGACAACACCAACCCCGCCCAGGTGGGATTCACCCCCGACGGAGACGTCCTTGTCGTAACGGAGAAGGCCACGAACATAATCGACACCTACACAGTCGGCAAAGACGGCCTGGCAAGCGCCCCCATGCCCCATCCCTCCGCGGGCACTACCCCCTTCGGGTTCGCCTTCGGCAAACGGAGCCAGCTCTTCGTCTCCGAGGCGGCCGGCGGCGCCCCCGACGGGAGTTCAGCCTCCTCCTACCTCGTCTCCGACGACGGCGGCCTCACGACCATAAGCCCCGCGGTTCCCACCACCGAGACCGCAGCCTGCTGGGCACAGGTCAGCAACGACGGCCGCTTCGCCTACGTCGCCAACGCCGGCAGCGGATCGGTCTCCGGCTACCGGATCGCCCACGATGGGACAATCGCCCTCCTCGACGCCGACGGCCGCACCGGCGTCACCGGCGCCGGCCCCACTGACATGGCGTTTTCCAACAACGGCCGCTTTCTCTACGCCCTTCGTTCGGGGAGCGGCGCCATCAGCGCCTTCCGGGCAGAGGCGGACGGGAATCTCCTCCCCCTCCCCGGCATCTCCGGGATGCCGGCCGGGGCCAACGGCCTCGCAGTGTGGTGAGAAGCCATGTGGCACGCAGTGGTACCCTCCCTCGGGCTATTCCCTTCGTGCCGAATCACCAAGGAGGATCACCATGACCAAACCGATTCCGGAAGGATACCAAACGGTTACGCCGATGCTCATGTTCAAGGATGCCGGAAAAGCCATTGAATTCTACCGACGGGCATTCGGCGCGGAGGAGCGCTTCGTCATGCCGGGGCCCGACGGCAAAGGGGTCATGCACGCCGAGCTCCGGATCGGCAGCTCGATCATCATGATGGGGGAAGAGCATCCGCAGGAGCCGTGCAAGAGCGCGGAGACCCTCGGCGGCTCCCCCGTCAGCTTCTACATTTACCTGGATAACGTCGACGAGGCTTTCAGGACAGCCCTAGCAGCAGGAGCAGAGTCTCGAATGGCGGTGGAGGACATGTTCTGGGGCGACCGGGCCGGCACCGTGCAGGACCCCTTCGGCTATAGCTGGACCCTTGCAACCCATACCAAGGATCTGACGCCGCAGGAAATCCAGCAGGGCGCGCAGGCCTTCTTCGCCCGGATGGCTCAGAAATAGAGCGGGGCCTCAAGGGGGGGCGCGGCAGCATGGTCTCAATATTGCCGCGCCCCCCCCTACCCGGAAAGCCGCAGGAACCGTTTTACGAACACCATGACGTGAACTCCCTTCGCGGTGGCGAAACCACACCGTTCCGCTCACTCCCTCATCCGCCTCCATGATGCCTCGCCCGCCTTCCTCCCCCGCAAGAAACCAGTCTGCCCCCTGCAATAATGCAACTCCACAACCTGCCGTTTATCAGCCCACCCCGAACCTGGATAAGCACTTGACAAGGAGTCTTTAACCGGCTCTAATTCATCAACATCCATCAAAACGCAGCGGAGCAACAATGCCGACACGCCCCCCGTCACCAACAAATAGAGCAAAAGAGCTAAACGCCGCCAAGAAACAAGCCCATCCCCTGGGTGGAACAACCATCGGCACCACCCTGCGCCCCGGGCAGAAAGGGACCCGCGAACTACTCAAATCCTACGGCGACCAACTCGTCTGCGTCCGTTACCGCTACGACAAGGCCTTGGGCAAACGGTACAAAACCGTGGAACTGATCATCGACGAACAGGACTGGATGCCTGGCGTAACCATCCAGCCCGACAGGCGTGCGCCCATCGAGGTCGGGTATGGTGAAACAGAACTGCGCGAACAGATCAAAGCCGCCGGCGGCTTCTGGAATGCCGAAAAAAGGGCCTGGATGCTTTCGTACCGCAA
>NZ_JAUQXO010000033.1:0-24256 GCF_030834625.1 Geobacter sp. | reverse complement strand
GTTTGAACTGACTAAACGTTTTTGATCCGAAGATCTTTAAAGCTAGCAAAAACCTGCTTACGTGTTTCTCTGCTATTTAGTTTTCAAAGACCAAGCTGCCGTTTCGTCCGCGGCAGACTTTGCAATCTACACACTCTCGTTTCTGCTGTCAATCACTTTTTTTCTACCCAGAAGCTTTTTTCTTGCCTGCTGCTTCCGTCCCGTCAAAAGGAAGTGAGGTTATATCAAACCTCTTTCGTGCGGTCAAGGAGAAAAAACATTAAATTCAACCAAAGACTATTTTAGCGAAGCGGCGCTTACCAAATTGTAGGATGTATTCACCCGTACAAGGAAGCTCAAGTGTATCGTTGGAAACCTTGTCTCCGTTCACCTTCACGCCGCCCTGGTTAATTGCGCGTCGGCCTTCACTGTTAGACTGAACGAGGCCTGCCTCAGCCAACAGTCGGCCCAAAAGTACAACGCCCTCTTGAGCCGGCAAGATCAGTTCTGGCATTTCATCCGGAGTCTGATTGTCACGGAAGCGTCTGACGAAATTGTCTTCTGCAGCTTGAGCTGCAGCAACACCGTGATAGCGAGAGACAATCTCGCGACCAAGCTGCTTCTTGGCTTCCATGGGGTGAACTGCCCCATCCCTGATAGCCGCCCTGAGTTTTTCAATCTCTAGGAGCGTTAGATCACTAAGCAGCTCGTAGTAACGGAACATGAGCTCATCCGAAATGGACATGAGTTTTCCGAAAATCTCATCGGCGGGCTCGTTGATGCCGACATAATTACCAAGAGACTTGCCCATCTTGTTGACGCCATCTAGTCCTTCAAGGAGAGGCATGGTAATGACGCTCTGGGGAGACTGTTTCCATACGCGCTGCAGCTCACGACCAACAAGGAGGTTAAACTTCTGATCTGTCCCACCCAGTTCTACGTCAGACTGAAGGGCTACAGAGTCGTAGCCTTGGATGAGAGGGTAGAGAAATTCGTGGATACTTATGGGGAGTTGGTTGGCGAAACGCTTGCCGAAATCATCTCGTTCAAGCATCCGTGCAACGGTAGACTGCGCGGCGAGACCGATCATGTCAGAGGCGGTCAGCTTACCCAGCCAGTCGGAGTTGAAGACAACCCGAGTCATGTCTGGATCCAGGATCTTGAATACCTGCTCCTTGTAAGTCTCGGCGTTTTTCAGTACATCCTCGCGAGTAAGCGCTTTGCGAGTTTCCGACTTGCCGGTTGGGTCACCAATCATCCCAGTAAAATCGCCGATGAGGAAGCATACTTCGTGGCCAAGCTGCTGGAACTGGTGCATCTTGTGCAGGAGAACGGTATGACCAAGGTGGAGGTCTGGTGCAGTCGGGTCAAATCCGGCTTTAATGCGCAGGGGTATCCCACACTTCAGAGATTTGCCGATTTTCTCCTCAAGTTCCTTCTCAATGAGTATTTCTGTCGCACCACGCTTGATAATCGCCATTTGCTCTTCTACCGACATGGAAACCTTTCCTCCCTCACGAACACGCTAGTGATATACGTTCAACAGAGAGCGCAGAGCCGCCCACCTCATCGATGCCGATTACAACACCATTAAGACGGATATCCTTCTTGGCAACCTCGAACCGGACCGGCATCTGGGTAAGGAAGCGCTCCACAGCGAGTTCCTTTTTGACGCCGATGACCGAATCGAAGCTTCCAGTCATACCGGCGTCGGTGATATAGGCAGTTCCACCGGGAAGAATACGCTCATCGGCGGTCTGCACATGGGTATGGGTGCCGATCACCGCACTGACTCTGCCGTCCAGGTGCCAGCCGAGGGCCACTTTCTCGGAGGTGGCTTCAGCATGGAAGTCGACAACGATAATGTTTGTCTGCCCCTTAAGTTGAGCTATCTCCCGGTCAGCGGTTCGGAAGGGACAGTCGAGGCTATTCATGAAAACCCGTCCTTCAAGATTCAGAATCCCAATGTTAATCCCCCCCGCAGTACGGACCAGGGTGCTTCCCCTGCCGATCGCATCAGGCGGATAGTTGGCAGGACGCACAAGACGTTCCTCACGTCGGATATACGGAAAAGACTCCTTTTTGTCCCAGACATGGTTACCACTCGTAAGCACATCGATGCCCAGAGAAAAGAGTTCCCGGGCCTTTTCTTCGGTAATGCCGAAGCCACCTGCGGCGTTCTCTCCATTGGCAACCACCAGATCAATCCGGTGACGATCGATGAGACGATGAAGCTCCCGGGCCACTGCCTGACGGCCCGGAGCTCCAACGATATCGCCTATGAAGAGAATCTTAACGGGCATACTCGATAGCTCGCGTCTCCCGGATCACGTTCACTTTGATCTGGCCGGGATAGGTCATCTCGGCCTCAATCTTCTTTGCGATGTCTTTGGCAAGGACAACCGCCCTCTCGTCAGTGACTTCGTCACTGGAAACCATGACCCTGATCTCACGCCCTGCCTGTATGGCGAATGAGTTGTTAACGCCGGTGAACGAAGTGGCAATCCGCTCCAGGTCATCGAGACGCTTCACGTACGTTTCCATCATCTCGCGCCGGGCGCCGGGACGGGCGCCAGACAAGGCATCGGCTGCTTGCACAAGAACGGCCAGAACGGAGTTAGGTTTCTCATCTTCATGATGAGCCATGATGGCGTGAACAATCTTAGGGGATTCTCCATACTTGCGCGCAAGTTCAGCGCCGATAACCGCATGGGACCCCTCAACCTCATGATCAACCGCTTTGCCCAGATCGTGGAGGAGACCCGCTCGCTTGGCCTGTTTCACGTTGACGCCAAGCTCGGAGGCCATAATGCCACAGAGGAAGGCCACCTCCAAGGAGTGCTGGTAAACGTTTTGGCTGTAGGACGTACGATACTTGAGCCGACCGATAAGTTTCAGGATCTCGGGATGGATACCATGGACTCCCAGATCGAAAGCAGCCTGGTCACCGGCCTCCTTGATGGTCTGCTCAACCTCCTCCTCAGCCTTGGCAACAACCTCTTCGATGCGGCCCGGGTGAATGCGGCCATCGGTGATGAGTTTTTCCAGCGCTATTTTTGCCACTTCGCGACGGACCGGATTGAACCCGGAAAGGATCACCGCCTCAGGGGTATCGTCAATGATAAGATCAATGCCAGTTGCCGCCTCAAGGGCCCTGATATTCCGCCCCTCGCGACCGATGATCCTTCCCTTCATCTCATCCGAAGGGAGCGCCACAACCGAAACGGACCGCTCGGCCACGTACTCGCCCGCATAACGCTGAATAGCAAGGGCAATAATCTCCTTTGATTTCTTGTCCGCCGTCTCGCGGGCATCCTCTTCAATGACCTTTATCCGCTTGGCGGCATCGAGCTTGGCCTCGCTCTCCATGGCATCCATGAGGATTTTTTTCGCCTCGGCAGACGAGAGGCCCGAGATGCTCTCCAGCTTTTCACGCTGCTCGGCGATGAGACCGTCGAGCCTTTCTTCCTTCTGGACCAGCGCCTGTTCCCGGTTCATAAGCGTCTGATCCTTCTTTGTCAGGTCCGCATCGCGCTGATCAAAGAGGTTCATCTTCTTGTCAAGGTTCTCTTCCTTCTGCTGGAGGCGTTTTTCCAGGGCCTGGAGGTCTTTACGTTTCTCCTTGGCGTCCCGTTCGGCCTCGGCCTTGGCCTGATAGACTTCGTCCTTGGCCTTGAGATCTGCTTCCTTGGTTATCGTTTCTGCTTCACGCTTTGCGTCATCAACGATCTTTGACGCAAGTTCTTCTGCCTTGCTGACGAGGGTGTCGGAAAGACGCTTGCGCAGCAGGTTCCCGATAAAGAAACCGAGGCCTCCTGCTACCAGAATAAGGACGATGGCGATTTCTATCTTCAACGTCTTAATACCTCCTTTGATCTATTGGTAACCGCGAAGATGAATAACCCTCTTCTCGGTGATGATGACATCGACCGCGACGTCGTGGGGTTCTGCAACTATCTCGTCTACAAGTTGAAAGTCGTAACAAAAACCTACGAGTTTTCCCTTCCCCTCAAGATGATGGAGCGCCCTGTCGTAGTAGCCTTTTCCGAATCCTATCCTTTTCCCGGAACGATCGAAGGCAACGCCAGGGATCACAATAAGGTTTGCCTCGTCTGGAGCATAGGCTTCACCTGTGAGGCATGGCTCGTCTATCCCGAAAGCTCCTTTGCCCATCTCACTGGGATCATAAACCCTGACGAAACGGAGATCCTCCCCACAGACAACGGGGAAGAGAACAACCTTGCCGTCTTTCAGCGCGGCTTGCACCACTTCTCCCGTATCCACTTCGCCGCGAACAGGTGAGTAGAGTGCAACAATACGCGCCTCGGCAAATGCTGGTAACGCGATGAATGCCTGCTGGATGGGGTGTCCAGAGACGCCCCGTTCTTCAGCGGTCAACTCGCGCCGCTTGTCGAGCATAAATTGCCGCAGCTTTCTCTTGGGCATGGCACCCTTTCAGAGAGGCGTTCAGTAAGAAACATCTTGGGACGAAACTCGTCCCGGAATCAGGGGTCTCCGGCAGGAGATTGAGGAAGGAAAGCGTGACCAGCAACAGAGGGGGTGTGTATGCTTTTGGGGTAATGAATATGGCGTGCGGCTACGGCATTACGGCAAACGTGCTTACCCTTTCGGCATCGGATGAACTTCTGCAGGCTGCTATCAGTAAAACAGGAGTGCCTTGCAACCGGATAGCGTCAAAGCCATTTCTGTTGTAACTGATCAAACTTTCCAAACCAAACCGGACTGCTTCTATGGTGAAATCCCCCCAAGGGAGACCGCAAAACCGTTTACGCAACTAGAAGCCCTCCCCGTTCAGGGAAGAGTGTTATCGATACGCTTGACCAAGCGGCTCATGATTTCCTTTTCAGTCCGCCCTTTTTCCTCAAGTTCCCGAGAGAGCGACAGGCACGTTTCGGCCAGATTCATGAGCGCAATAATTATTGGTATCTGGGGATCGCCAACAACAGGCACCGACGCCTGGGCTTCAGCAAGCTTCCGGTTGACAAGGGTCTCAACTTCCCGAACGTACTCAGGGGAAGCAGAGCTTTTAACGGTAATCTCCTTGCCGAGCACACTGACGCGGTGCGAAGCCTTCACGAACGTCAAATCCCTTCAAGCTTCCTCAGGACGCCGTCTATCCTTGACTTAACGGCATCACGTTCTTCGAGAAGGCGACTGTTTTCCTCGCGAAGGAGATCATTCTCCCGTTTAAGGGAGATATACCGTTCGACGAGCGTCTCAACACGCCGTTCAAGGTCGGCAAAGAGTTCAGTGTCCATTGGGATACCTTTTTTGGCATGAAATACTATTGCAGAGCCCCCGTGAAGTCAAGGCAATTATTGGAAGAGCGCATCCACGAATTCGGCCGGATCAAAGTCGCGGAGGTCGTCGACACCCTCTCCAACGCCGATGTAGCGGACCGGAATCCGAAACTCGTTGCAGATGGCAGCAACAATTCCCCCTTTGGCCGTGCCATCCAGCTTGGTAAGAGCGATGCCGGTCACCTCGGCTGTCTCCTTGAAGAGCTTGGCCTGGGAGAGGGCATTCTGACCAGTGGCCGCATCGAGAACCAGGAGTGTTTCGTGGGGAGCGCCGGGAATCTCTCGCCCCATGATACGACGAACCTTCTTGAGCTCCTCCATGAGGTTGACCTTGGTGTGGAGCCGCCCCGCCGTGTCAACGATGAGTATGTCGGCCTTGCGGGCCACGGCAGCCTTGATGCCGTCAAAGACCACGGCAGAGGGATCGGCTCCCTCCTTGTGGCGAACCACGTCGCAGCCGACCCGCTCGCCCCAGATTTCGAGCTGCTCGGCGGCAGCGGCCCGGAACGTGTCGCCGGCGGCAAGAACAACCTTTTTCCCTTCCCGAGAGAACCGGGCGGCAAGCTTGCCGATGGTGGTCGTCTTTCCGACGCCGTTGACGCCGATAACCATGATGACGAAGGGGGAGGCGGAATCCACGGCCAGGGGCCTGACATCCCGACTCAGCCGCTTGAGAATCTCTTCCTTGAGGGTCTCCCGGAGGGCTGCCCCGTCCTTTAGCTCGTTGCGGGAGAGACGCTCTTCGAGAATCCGGATAAGCTCCACTGTGGTCTGGACACCGATGTCGGCAGTGATGAGGATCTCTTCGAGTTCTTCAAGGGTGTCGGCGTCAATCTCCTTCTTTCCGAGGACCAGCCGGTCGATCTTCCCCACGAGGCTGTCGCGGGTCTTGCTGAGCCCCTGGCGCAGGCGGTCGAACAGCCCCGGCTTGCGCTCCTCTGACTGCTCGGCCTGAACAGGATGCTCAACCATCCCTGGCTCCTGCTCTGGTAGAGGGCTCTCCTCTGGACTCTCTGCCCCGGCAATCTTGTTCCAAAGCCCCTTAAAGAAGCCCTTCTTTTCTTCCCCCATATCAATAAATCTCCTTCATCAAGATGTCTCGTACCTGCCTGAACCTGACCATGGCCCGACCGGGGATGGCCTGCCTGCCGAGGGTCAACACTAGTGAATAATCGTCTCCGACTGGACCGAGGATCACGCGCTGATCAGCCAAGGTGATTACCGCTTCATGGACGGGATCGGCAGAGAGCCTTCCCTGGAGCTCTTTCATCCGGGTGAGAATGATCCCCAGATGGGCTGCCATAATTTTTAACTCGTAGTCGTCAATGAGGGCGACATGATCAACTGTCTCACCCTCCCAGTCGGCAATGATCGCGCCACTGGCGCCGGGAACGGATTGCACTAGATCGGTCAGAATTGATTTGAACGACACCGTTCGATCTCCTCTTAATTCAGTTTGACAGAAACGATCTTTGACACCCCTGGCTCCTCCATGGTAACGCCGTAGAGGGTGTCAGCAACCGCCATGGTCGCCTTGTTGTGGGTAATGATGATGAACTGGGAAATTTCACTCATTTCCCGCACCATGTCGTTGAAGCGCCCGATATTGGCGTCGTCAAGGGGGGCGTCGACCTCGTCAAGAAGACAGAAGGGTGACGGCTTGATGAGGAAGATGGAAAAGATGAGTGCCACGGCAGTCAGGGCCTTCTCGCCGCCCGAGAGGAGAGTCACGTTCTGAAGCTTCTTTCCGGGGGGCTGGACGATGATGTCGATGCCTGTCTCCAGGAGGTCCTCCTCGTTGGTAAGCTTCAGTTCGGCCCGGCCGCCGCAGAAGAGCCGCGGGAAAACCTCCTGGAATTTCTCGTTTACCAGATTGAAGGTTTCGAGGAATCGCTTGCGGGTGGTGCGGTTGATCCGCTGGATCGCCTGCTGGAGCGAATGGAGCGACTCCTCCAAGTCGGCCTTCTGGCCCG
Source organism: Geobacter sp. (assembly GCF_030834625.1). NCBI lineage: Bacteria > Pseudomonadati > Thermodesulfobacteriota > Desulfuromonadia > Geobacterales > Geobacteraceae > Geobacter > Geobacter sp. The sequence continues at coordinate 16,983 of NZ_JAUQXO010000033.1, read as the reverse complement.
AAAGGAAGGTGAAGCGCTCATCCAGCTCCCGATATTCCTCAATAGCCGTCAGATTGACCTCCCCCATCTCGTCTATGAGGCGCGAAAGCTCTGCCTGCCGCTGGGCCGCGGCTTCCTCGTCAAAGGGTTGGTCAACGTACTTCGGGAGCAGGGGCTGCATTTCGAGTCGGTACTTCTCCATGAGAGACGTCACGAGATGGTTGAGCTCCAGGGTCAGTTCCGACTGTTTGAGCCTGTCGGCGGCGACGGCATTCTTCGCCTGTTCGGCAAGGGTGCGGATCTCCCGAAGGGAACTCTCCTCAATTCGAACCGCCTCGGCCTGGCCCTCGAACTCGCGCTTGAGGTTCGCGCTTGCCCCTTCGGCTTCGGCATGGCGCTCAAGGAGAGACTTCAGCTCGCCGTCACCTCCGGCAAGGGAAGCGACGAGGCGCTCCCGCTCCTGGCCGCACCGCTCCCGCTCCTCCCGGTGCCGGGTGATCCGCGCCTGGAGGTCGGCCATGAGTTCTTCGGTCCGCTTCAGGGCTCGGCTGGCCGCCTCCTTCTTCTCCCGGAGCTGGGCACCCCGGACCTTGAGAGTGGTGACCGCATCGCGGGCCCCGTCGATTTCACGCTTCCTGACCGTGAGGGTTTCCTGGAGCCTCTCAAGCTCGGACTCGAGCACCCCTTTTTTCTCTTCGCGACCGACCTTGCGGGTGTCCGCGTCGACAATCTCGCCTTCAAGAGCCTCACGCTCCTCCCGGAGCTGTTCATCCTCCATGCTGGTGACGGCAAGCCGCTCCTCGATGCGCTGGACCTCCTCCTTAGCCCGGAGAAGATCCTTCTCGGCATTGACAAGCTGAATGTCGGTCTGGTGGAGGTTCTGACGCACCTCCCGGAGCTCCTCCTCGGTGCCGGTCCGCTCCTGTTGCGTCTGGTCCCGGGCGGCTTCCAGATCTCGAACAGTGGCAGCAAGACGCTCCACCTCGCCGGTGAGCTCCCTGATCTCGCGCTTTTTGTGGACAATCCCCGGTCCTGCGGTTTCGACCGAGCCGCCGCTCACGATCCCGCCGCCAAAGGCCACGTCACCCACAAGGGTAACAAAGATGCTTCGGGAGTGAAGCCGCGAAAGGGCACAGGCTGTCGCAAGATCACCCACAAGGTAAGCGTCCGCCAGGATTTTCTCCACGACGGCATGCCGTCCATTGGCAATGGTAACGTGGGAAAGTATCGGTACCGCGCCGTCGGGCACGGCGTCGATGCCCGGCAGGGAGGGGGTCCCCGCCACCAGGGAACAGCGTCCTCCGCCGCTCGCCGAAAGGTACGCGACCGCCTCGAAGGCATCGGCCTCATCGAGGCAGACCACGTACTGGAGCCGCTCGGCCAGCACCGCCTCCAGGGCCGTCTCGAACTCGGGCGTAGTCTCCACGAAATCGGCGATGACACCGGCGAAGCGCCCCTTGAACCGCTCGGCCAACAGCAGATTCCTGACCCCCTGGCCGTAGCCGGCGAACTGTGCCTCCAGCTCCTGGAGCGAGTGGAGGCGCGACGATTTCCTGCTCAGTTCATCGCGGCGGGAACCGATTTCCCGGTCGAAGCCAGCCAAGCGCTCCCGAAGCTCCGTCTCTCGACGGGAGAGAAGCGGCAGACGCTCCTGGAGTTCGGCCTTCTGGCCGGCGAGCCCTGCAACGGCCTTCTCAAGCTCCGTGACCCGTCCCGACGATTCCACGAGCCACTCGTTGAGAAGGACCCCCTCGCGGCGGTTCCGCTCGGCCCGTTCGGCAAGCCCTTCCAGGCGCCGGGCAGCGGCGGTGCGCTGGTTGTTGAGCTGGGCCACCTCGGCCAGGAGAGAGAAAAGCTCCCGCCTTACCGCCTCAAGGTCGGAAGAAAGCTCCTGCTCGGCGGCAGCCATCTCCTCCAACTCTCTTTCGCGGGTGACAAGGGAATCCTCCTCCCCCGCCGCCTCCACGGCGTAGGTGCCGCTCTGCTCCACGAGGCGCGTGAGTTCTTCACCGGCAGCGGCAAGCTGGCTCTCCAGCCCGTCAAGTTCTGCCGCAAGCCGCTCCTCCTGCCGTTCAAGCCCCCCGAGCTCTTTGCGCTGGAACTCGATCCTGCTCTCGTACCCCTGGATCTCCCCCTTGAGGGAGAAAACCACCTCCTGGGCCTCCGCCAGAGACCTTTCCCGCTCCACCAGTGCGAGGCGCCGCTCGTCCAGCCCCAGTTCGCGCTGTTCAAGATCCGCCGTCAGCGTGGCAGCCCGGGAAACGCTCTGGCGAAGCGCCTCCTCCACCTGCTCCTTGGCAGTGTCGAGGGCCATGAAGCGCCTGACCGTGGCGGCCACCTCGATCTCCCGAAGCTCCTCGCGGTACTCGCGGAACCGCTCGGCCTTCTTGACCTGGCGCTGGAGCGAGGTGAGCTGCCGCCGGATCTCGGCCAGAATATCGCCAAGGCGCAGGAGATTCTGCCGGGTCAGATCAATCTTTTTCAGGGCCACCTGCTTCTTGGCCTTGAACTTGGTGACGCCGGCCGCCTCCTCGATGAGAAATCGCCTCTCCTCGGGCTTGGAGTGGAGGATCATCCCGATCTTTCCCTGCTCGATGATGGAGTAGGCCCGGGCACCGACGCCGGTATCCATGAAGAGCTCGGTAATGTCCATGAGCCGGCAGGGGGTCTTGTTGAGGAAGTAGTCGCTCTCGCCGTCGCGGTAGAGGCGGCGCGTCACCTGAATTTCGCTGTAGTTCAGGTATTTTGCCGGAACCCGCCCGTCGTCGGTGGAGAAAAACATCGAAACCTCGGCCATGCCGAGGGGTTTGCGGGACTCGCTCCCACCAAAGATGATGTCCTCCATGGACTTGCCGCGGAGGTTCTTTGCCGACTGCTCCCCCATGACCCAGCGGATGGCGTCCACCACGTTGGATTTGCCGCAGCCGTTGGGGCCGACGATACTGGTTATCCCCTGCTGAAAGTCGAGGGAGACCTTGTCGACGAACGACTTGAAGCCTGATATGTCGAGGCGTTTGATTCTCATAAATCGAGTCATACTATCAGAGAGGGGGGTGGTAATGCAACCAGGCCGACACGGCGCTCCCCCGGCAAGACACGAAGATGGTTGCCACTTTGCGCCGGGGAAGAGTATACTCTCTTTCGTTTTCAGACTAAACGAAAGGCCCCCTTCCCCATGATTTCCCGTCGCGCAAAGACCCTCCTCATCGTTACACTCCTCATCCTGGGCATAGTCGTCGGCGGGGTCACGGCCGTTCTCCTGGCGCGTTTTCACGAACTCGACACCTATAAGGACCAGATCCTCACCGAGATCCAGAAGAGTCTCAACCGCCAGGTAACCTACGAGAAAGGGGATGCGACCCTCCACTTTACCCCAGCCTTCAGCTTTACCAAGGTTGTCATCAAAGAACGGGATGGCCTGGCGACCTTCGCTACAGCAGATCGGGTGAGCTTCCGGCTCGCGCTCCTCCCCCTGCTGGAGCGGAAGGTCGTCATCAGAAAACTTGAGGTGGAGCGGCCGGCAGTCCAGATAATCCGCAACAGGGACGGCATCTTCAACATCAGCGACCTGCTGGAGGAGAAAAAAGATGCCGTCCCCCTCCGGATGAGAGGGATCAGAATCCGTGACGGGAAAATCACCATCACTGACCAGGCGGCCGCGGCCGCGGGAGTGGTGACCAGGCTGGAGAAGACCGATCTGGAGTTGGACCGGGTCACCCGCGGCAGAGAGACGGACTTTACCCTTGCGACCACTCTGGTACAGGGAACAACCGCCGGAACCTTCTCCGCCCGAGGTTCGGCAGATATCCCGCGACAGGGGCATCCGATGGCGGAAACGCGCATCGATGCCAAGGTTGAGGCCCAGAACCTCGCTGCTGACCACTACTGGCCCTACTATGGCAGATACGTCCCTTTCGACCCCCTCGCAGGACACTTCGACGTCAAGGCTTCCCTCCATGGGACTGCGGCGGACTTCACCTCAAAGGGGGCGATCCGGGTTGCCGGGCTCCGCTTCTCCTATCCCAAGGTCTTCCACGCGGTCCTCTCCCCCCGCGACCTTCAGCTGGACTATACGATGAAGCGCGACCGGCATCAGGTTGACGTCTCTGCAGTCGATTTCCGTATGGACGGCCTCGTGGTCAAGGGAAGCTGCACCATCAGGGACATCGACACTAATGATCCGCGGATCGTGGCACGGGCCACCATGGCCCCCTTCAAGCTCGAACGGTTCTTTCACTACATACCCTTCGGCATCATCGTCGACGATACCTCCCAGTTCATCGAGCGGTACATCAAGGCAGGAACGTACCGGCTGGACGAGGGAAGGCTCGACGGTCGGGTGAGCCAGATCCTCCACATGGAGAAGGACCAGAATTACAACATCCTCACCATCAAGGCCCGCGTCCTGGAAGGGGGTGTTGTGGACCTGGGGGATGGCGTGCCCCCCTTCAACAGCATCAAGGGGGAACTGGAGTTATACGGCAAGAATTTCATCCTGCGCAACATGTCGGGAAAGTTTGGCACGTCACCATTTACCCTGAACGGCATGATCACCGACTACCCCCTCGACACGCCATCATCCTATCCGTTCAACGCGACATTAAACCCTCAGCAGCAGGAACTTGCCTGGCTCTTGGGAAAACACCTGGACGGCAAACTTTCATTTTCCGGCAACACGACACTGCACATCACCGGCGCCGGGTACACGTCCGGGTATGCCCTGTCCGGCGACTGGAATCTGGCAAACGCCGGCTACAGTGCGACCAACATCATCGCCAAGCCCGTCGGAGTGGCCAACCAGCTCTCCTTTAAAATGAACCTCTCGAAGTCCGGCATGGACGCCTTTTCGTGCCAGTACCAGCTCCCCCCTCTCGCGCTCACTCTGTCGACTCAATACCGGCCAGGGAAGGATGTGCCCCATCATGTCGAAATTCGGACAAACCAGTTCGAGATTGCGACTCTTGTCCCCCTGCTCCCACGGGTCAAACCCTATCAGCCGCAAGGGAGGATGCAGGTCACGGCCCGCGCCGACGGGAGCGCAGAAACCATCGGAGGCCTGAACTGGGGAGGGGATGTGCTCCTTGCCGGCGCGGCGTTCCAGCCGCCGAGCGGCATCAAACGCGTCCACAACATTAACGGAGGCATCCGCTTCAGGGACAAGTCGCTGGAAACCCCGCGGCTGTCGGCAATGCTGGGAAATTCCCTTCTCTTCGGCACGGGAACCCTGACCGATTTCGACAACCCAGCCATCTCCCTTGAATTTTCCGCGCCGGCCCTCGACGTGGCCGACCTGGGGTTGCAGACCCCGGATGGAAAGAGCCTGCAAATCAAGAAGGTGCAGGGGACCATCTCCCTTGCCCATGACACCCTCCTGATAAAATCCCTGTCCGGCACGGTGAATGAATCTGCTCTGAATCTGAAGGGAACAGTGGAAAAACTGCAAAACCCGCGGGTTGACATTGCAGTCACCTCTCCCTTCCTGCATATCGAGGACGTCCTTCTTCTTACCGGACTTGAACGGATCCGCAAGGAAACAGCCCGGGACGGCACGGCCACCATCAAGGCCTCGGTCAATGCAGAAGAGGGTAAATTCGAAGGGGTGCAGTTCAGGAAACTCCATACCGTTGCCATGCTCGAAAACCGGATTCTCTATCTCCAACCCTTCGAGTGCGGCGCCTTCGGCGGTCGGATCGCGGGAACATTAAGAGCAGACTTCGGCTCCAACGGCTCGCCCCGCTACCAGACGAATCTCAGGGCTGAAAAGGTTTCCGCCGAGGAGCTGGTCCAGGCGCTGAACCTGCGGCTCCACGACGAGCTCATCACCGGCACTCTGACGTTCCAAGCCGACGTTACCGCCAAGGGGAAAACCGCCGCCGAGTTCAAAAGGACTATCCTCGGTAACATCAGGCTCCATCTTGAAGACGGCAAGCTCAGACGATACTCAGTTCTCTCCAAGATATTCTCCATCCTCAACGTGTCGCAGCTCTTCACATTCAAGCTCCCCGACATGGTGGCCGACGGCATGCCATACAACCGCATCGATGGTACCTTCGCCCTGAAGGATGGGACCATCGCCACTAAAGACCTCTTCATCGACAGCAATGCCATGAATGTCTCGGCCGTGGGAGCGATCGACCTGGTCAAGGAGGAGATCGATGCGATCATTGGCGTCCAGCCGCTACAGACCGTTGACAAGGTGGTAAACCGTATTCCGATCGTCGGCTGGATCCTCACCGGCAAGGACAAGCACCTCATCTCCACCTATTTCGAGGCCAAGGGGAAGCTGGGTGACCCCGTCGTCACCGCCGTACCAGTCAAATCCATGGCCAAGGGGGTCCTGGACATTTTCAAACGGGTATTTCAGCTCCCCGGCAAACTCATTACCGACACAGGCGAGGTCATCATCGGAAAATAACAGGCTTTTTTTGCTGTTGTAAAATATTTGAAACCTATGGTAAGGTGCGCCTTTGAGAAACGAGAAACGTACACCAGACAGGAGGACACAGGTGAAAAAGACAGTGTTGGTTGCACTTGCAGTCGCATCGCTCGCCGCAGCCGGATGCAAGGAGAAGCCGAAGGCCCCTGAGACCACTGCACCCCAACAAAGCGGCATGCCGGCCCAGCCCGCCCAAGGCCAGATGCCGAAGGACGCCACCCACGGCGGCGACCCCCACGCCGGCCTCAAGCCCGTCGAAGTTCCCGCCGGTGCCGGCCACAAGGGTAAGGTTGTCTCCACCATGGACGCTGCGGGCTACACCTATCTGGAAGTAGAGGAGAAGGGCCAGAAGCTCTGGGTTGCCGTCATGCAGACCAAGGTGAAGGTTGGCGACGAAGTCGAGTTCCCCGACTCACCGCCGATGGTCAACTTCCACAGCAAGACCCTCAACCGGACCTTCGAAAAGATTATCTTCGCGCCGGGCATCCGGATCGCCGGCAAGTAAATACCGGTTTTCAACTCACCACGAAAAAAGGCGGCACCCGTCAGGGGCCGCCTTTTTTCGTGCCACGTCTCCCCGATATCATCTGCAGCCGCTCGCCAACGTCAGGGTCGCGGGGGCTAAGCCGTCCCGCCTCCTCGTAGCGTTGCTGTGCACCGCGTCGATCACCCGCTTCGAGTCGCAGATCACCAAGGGCCAGATAGGCAGGGACATGGGCCGGCACAAGCGAGATAACCCTCCCAAAGGCTTTTTCCGCACGCTCCACTCTTCCTTCCGAACCATAGAGCCCCCCCAAGGCCAGCCATCCCCAAGGGTTACCCGGCTGGCGTTCGACGATCTCCCGATATAACGCCTCAGCCCTCCCGAAATTCCCCATACCCTCACACCACTCCCCCTCGGCGAGATTTGCCCCATGGCAATAGCCCAAGAGCTCACGCTGGGTGGCAAAGTCAGCCGGACCAAAGCGCGCTTTTCCCCCGAGTCGGTGCAGTGTCCGAAGGAGCGTCTCCGCTGAGTGCACAACGAACGGATCGTTTCGCACATACAGGGCTTCTTCCCGTTCGCGATCAAAGAGATTGGCACTCACTCTCCCTTGCCTCACCGCCTCGTCAAACAGTGCCGTACCGGGGTAGTAGGCCAGAGGCGCCACATGGCCGTCGTGGGGACGGATTGCATTTATGAGCTTTAGGGTCGCCTGCAAATCCTCGTCGGTCTCCCCGGGCACGCCAGTAATCAGATAGATGGAAAGGTTTATTCCGGCCCGCCTGGTTGACTTGGCAGCCCGGCGAACCTGCTCCGGAGTGATCCTTTTGCCGAGATAGGCGAGAATTCTCTCCGACCCCGACTCGACACCGTACTGGACACACTCGCACCCTGCCCGCCGCATCCAGACGAGCATCTCCTCGTCCACGGCGTTTACCCGCGACTGGCAGTTCCAGAGAATATAGACCTTTTCCTCCAGGAGCAGTCGACAGAAGTCAATCACCCGTTCTTTGTTGACAGTAAAGGTATCGTCGCGGAGAGAAAAGTAGATGAGCCCGTAGCGATCGCGGATGGCGCGGATCTCGTCGACCATGGCACGGGGTGAGCGGAAGCGGAGCGCCTTCCCCCAAAACCGGGGCGAGGAGCAGAATCGACATGAAGCGGGACATCCGCGGGAGGTGATGATAAATTCTAGCTGGCGGCGAACGTCGCATCCCCAGGAATCGTCCATGTGGAGGGCCGGCAACGGGAGCGCGTCGAGATCCGCAACAGGGGCCCGAATTGCATGGTGTACCCTGGTGCCCTGCCGGAATGCCAGTCCGGCGATTGCGTCAAAGTTCCGGTCTCCCCGTGCCACCGCCCGTGCAAGATCAAGAAAAGTCTCCTCACCCTCGCCAAGGACCACGACATCCACCTCCGGATGCTCCGCAAGGATAGATTCAAAGGCATGGGTAGCATGAGGGCCACCAAAAATAGTGAGACAGGCGGGATCAATTTTCTTGGCCAACGCGGCAAGCCGAAGCGATTCAAAACGGTTGTGGGTAAAAACGGAGACACCGAGGATGGCAGGACACTCTTGTCGCAGCAGCTCTTCCACATCACGCCAGGAAGCTCCGGAGAGGTTAGCCAGGCGGGATCCGAAGCCATTCTCCCGAAGAAGGGCGTTGAGGTAGCCGAGCCCAGTAGGCATGAGGGAGGTGAACGGATCCCGGACCCCGCCTGGATGGGGTCTAGAGGCGAGAAGTATCCGCATCACTGAACTCCTGAGCTATCCTCTCCGCAAGGGGGTAGTCGGCGGGAAGGAGATCAAAACGGGGAAGCTCCGCAGGATCAGCCCAACAGTGTCCGGCCACGTCCAGTTCACACAATTCTCCGCCCACCCAGGCGCACCGGTAGGCTAGGACAAGAACCGGCCGTTCGGGATAACGGAAATAGACCACGTCATAGATCCCCTGAACAGAAACCTCCATGGCTAGTTCCTCACGCATCTCCCGCACAATACAGGCTTCGGGGTGCTCCTCGGACTCAAGCTTGCCGCCGGGGAATTCCCAGAACAGCGGATAGGGAGCATCGGGCTTTCTCCTGGTCAGCAGGATTTTGCCTTCATGCCTTACGATGGCGGCTGTGACGATGAGAGGGAGCATGAATACCTCAAAAAAAAATCCGGCCCTGGGGACCGGATTTTATTTCGTATGTACACGACAGGACCGTAAACCTTATTTCAAGAGACTGACTCCGAGGGTATCATTCGTCAGGATATCCTCAAGTCCCTCCTCGTCAACACCGGAGGTCAGGTCATCAAGACTCAGCACATCGGGATTGACCTCGGAAATCCGCTTTGCGCCGAGAAAACGGGCACGATAGTAAGGGGTATCGACAGATGAGATGACAACCCGCCGGTCCCGGGACGAGGCGTGAATCATCTTGTTGTTGCCAAGGTAGATGCCAACGTGGGACGGAAAGCGTGCATAGGTCTGGAAGAACAGGAGATCTCCCTTCTGGAGATCGCCAGGTGCAACAGCATCGCCCACATGGAACTGCTCCCGTGCGGTGCGGGGAAGGTCAACGTCCAGTTCACGAAAAACATGTTGCACAAAACTGGAACAGTCAAGACCCTTGCGAGTAGTGCCACCGAACCGATATCTGGTACCGATGAAACTGTAGGCCGTCTTTTTGAGTTCCGAGACACCATCAACGTCCAGTTTCACGCTCTTTGTGAAGTCAGCCGGACGGTCCGGATCGTTCTCCATGAGTTCGCTCAAGCTCTGCTCATATTCTTTCGCGTCATAGATATCGAGGTTCCTGAGGGGCTTTTTCAGGGAAAGCTTCGCCTTGGCAGCATCATCGGACTCCACAGCACGGAGCGCAAGGACCTGCCCGGGCTTGAGCCTTCCTTTCCCAATGCCGTTCAGGCGTCGCAACTCACCCGCGGAAACGCCGGTCCTCCGCGCAACCTTTGCCAGGGTATCGCCTTTCCTTACCTTGTAGCTTGCAGCGCGGGAAGAGCTTGCTGTGGCTTCGGTTGACGTGCGGGGGGGGATAACAAGGACAGATCCTGGCTTTATGCGGCCATTGGCGAGGTTATTGGCGGATTTGAGGTCTTTGACGCTGACGTGGTGTTTTTTTGCGATGGAGTAGACGGTTTCGCTTTTTCTGATCTTGTGGGTTTTGGCGGCGTGGGACAGGGCGGGAAAGGCTAAGAGGATCAAGGAAAGCGCCGTAAGTCGCAATCGAAAACTCATATCCCCTCCTTCATTTGTTTTATTAAAGCAATACATTGACTGCGTTTTTATAACAAACCGTCACACACCTGTCAACCTTTTATTCCCCCGACATCCATTTCATCGTCTCCCCGAGGTCACGATCCGCACCCTGACCGGCTCATCGTTTACGATTCGGAGTTGTGGTGACGGTGACACAATCTTTGCTTCGACAACAGTGCTTTGCCGGATGTCATCGAGGTTCACCACCTCGGTCTGGATGGTATCAATGCCACCCAGCACGTGCTCTGGCCCTTCGACAACCACCGCTGAGGGCTCGACGCGCACCCGCTGCAACCGCTGCCTGCCGGGAAGAGTACCTGCCAGCGATGGCCGTATCTGGAGGGACTTCTGAACCTTCTTGCCGATGGTCACCTTTACCACCGACGGAGTCATGCCGGTGACGACGACACCGAGGGGGAGATTCAGGTCGCTCTCGCTTATTGCAAGGTTATTGTTACCGTCCCTGACGTTGGAGAGATCCAGGTCGGCCACCAAATCAAGCTGTTTCGGCGACGGGATCAGGCTCGAGAAGACTTTGAGCTGAACCTCCACCTCCTCGGGATTGCTCTTTAACAGCACCACATTTCCCGGCAGGTTGTGGAACTTGATGGGTACGGTGACCGTAAAAATTCCCCCCTGCTTCGTAGTAATGACCAACCAGCTCACAAGAACAACAAGGGCAGTTACGAGCTTGGGAACAATATTGCTGAACAGCCGCTGCCGCAACGAGATATGCACCTTCTCCTGGCGCTCGGGATAGAGGAGCCCCTGGAGTCTTTCGGAAAGACTCTCGGCCGTACCGGGCGTCTCAAGTTCTCCTGCAAGGGCGAGACCCACCTCTCCCCGCTCCTCGGAGACGATGACCACGGCGGCATCACAGCGCTCGCTAAGGCCGATTCCGGCCCGGTGGCGGGTGCCGAAATGGCGGGGGAGTTCCGTCCGCGTTGAAAGGGGAAGGTGGCATGACGCCTGGGTGATGCGGCCATTCTTGATGACCACGGCACCGTCATGAAGGGGGGCTCCGTTCAGGAAAATGCTCTCGATGAGCTGACCGTTCGGAATGCTGTCGAGGCGAACACCGTGAAGGAGGTAATCGTCGAGGGATTCCTGCCGCTGAAAGACGATGATCGCGCCGGTCCGCTCCCGGGCAAGACCAAAAATCGTATGGGCAAGATCGGTGAGATCGATGGGCCCACCCCCCTCCTGTCTGCCGAAAAAGTTCCGCAGCAAACTGAAGCGGTAGAGGGCCTGCCGGATCTCTGTCTGGAAGATGACAATAATGAGGACGAAGAGGACGGTCCCAAGTTCCTGGAGGATCCAGCTCGTCATGAAAAGCCCGAGGTTTCTGGTAACGAAATAGACCCCGACCAGGAAGACCATGCCTATCAGAACCTGCATGGCCCGGGTGTGCCTGAACCAGCTATAGAGCTGATAGGCGATAAAGCTCATGATGATGATGTCGGCGACATCCTGCCACCGGATCACGGGAACCATGTGCCCTTACCCTTTCCTTTGGTCAATTCGTCCCTCTTCCCGCTAGAGATCCCAAGCGTGAAGCAGGTCCATTCATGCACAGAATCTTATTTTCTGGCATGGGGTGAGGTTTTGTGCTACAAATAACGGGCTGTACCCCCAGAAAGAACCAAGATTTATACCACCTTTACCTGTAAAAGGATAGAAAATTCACGATGTATAAACTGAGCGAAAAAGGCGAGAGGATCCGGGAGATGTTTTCCGACATCGCGCCCCGGTATGACTTCCTCAACCGGCTCCTGAGCTTCGGCATCGACCGGCGCTGGCGGCGGATCGCCGTCGAGTGCACCCGATGCACCGAGGGGGGAAAAATTCTCGACGTTGCCACCGGAACCGGCGACGTGGCCCTTGAAATCGCCCGCCAGACCCCCGACTCGGTGTCCATCGTCGGCATCGACTTCTCGGAAGGGATGGTGGCCCTGGGCCGCGAGAAGGTTGCCCAGTCCCCCTACGCCCGCCGGATCACCCTCGAGATTGCTCCCTGCGAGGCGATTCCCTTTCCCGACAACACCTTTGACTCGGTCACCATCGCCTTCGGCATCCGCAACGTGGTCGACCGACGCCAGGGGCTGTCGGAGATGCTCCGCATCCTGAAGCCCGGGGGGCGGGCCGTGATTCTCGAATTTTCCACCCCCCGCTCACAGCTTTTCAAGCGGATCTATTACTTCTACTTCCTCCGGGTGCTGCCGGCGATCGGTGGTCTCTTCTCCCGCTTCAGCGCCTACAAATACCTCCCCGATTCCGTCCTGGAGTTTCCCTCCCAGGAAGAGTTCAAGTCCCTCATGACCACGGTCGGATTCCGCGCCACGGCCCACCGGGATCTCACCTTCGGGATTGCGACAATCTACACGGGAGAGAAAACCGCCCAAGGTTGACGCTTTCTTGACACTATGCCGCCGTTTCCTGTATAACGCGGCAGTTGTTCATCCACTAACCAAGGGGCACGTCATGTTCGTGTTTGCCAATTTCCTCCTGGCCGTCGCCAAGATTGCCGACATCCTCCTCACCATCTACCTCTATATTCTCATTGCGCGGGCCATCATCTCCTGGGTGAACCCCGACCCCTACAACCCGATCGTGAACTTCCTCTACCGGAGCACCGAACCGATCCTATCCCGGGTCCGCCGGTTCCTCCCCGACATGGGAGGGCTCGACCTCTCCCCGATCATCGTGCTCGTTGCCATCTACTTCCTCCAGAGCTTTCTCGTGCGGAGCATCTACGACCTGGCCTACAAGATGAAGCTTGGAATGGGAGGCATGCCGTGAGAATCACCCCGATAGATATCCAGCAGCAGCAGTTCAAAGGGAAGATGTTCGGCGGGCTCGACCCGCAGGAGGTGGACACCTTTCTCCAGACGGTCGCAGAGGAAATGGAAAGTCTGGTGCGGGAGAACACCGACCTGAAGGAACAGTGCAAAAGGGCCTCCACCGAAATGGAGCAGATGGCCCAGCAGGAAAAGAACCTGCGGGAAACCATGCTCGCCGCCCAGAAGATCACCGAGGAGATGAAGGCGAACGCCCAGAAGGAAGCGGCACTGGTCATCTCAGAGGCAGAGCTGAAGGCGGAGAAGATCGTTGCCGATGCCGAGCGCCGGCTGGCCCAGCTTAGCGACCAGATTCAGGAGATACGTCGCCAGCGGCTCCAGTTCGAAAGCTCCTTCAAGTCCCTCCTCGACACCCACTACAAAATGCTCGCCCTCGATGAAGAGTGACGCATTCCCCGGAGAACTCAGAATCACGGAAACCGCCGACTGCGTCACCTTCTCCGTCCATGTTCAGCCCCGGGCCTCCCGGAACGAAATCTGCGGAATCCAGGGAGACGCCATCAAGCTCCGCCTCACATCACCCCCCGTGGAGGGAGAGGCGAACCGACTCTGCGCAGAATATCTCGCAAAGCTCCTCAAGGTCCCAAAATCTGCCGTCACCATCATCGCCGGAGAAAAGTCCCGACACAAGACTCTCAGGGTTGCCGGTGCCACGACCCAGGCTGTTCTCGCCCTCCTTGCCCCATCCCGGCAAGGATTGTAAGCTTCTAGCCGACGTTCATTGTTTAGAGATGAGATAAGAGAGGGGTAGAAATTAAGATAACTTTCGGCGGGATATCTTCAGATACATTGGGATACCTTGGGATGAGACCATCTTTTCAAGAGATGTTTGACGGGAGGTCACAGGCGGGAAAACCGGCTCCACCTCACCGGCATTTTAACCATGCATTCAGCCATGCCCAACACCAAAGCCCCGCGAAATACAAAACGAAGACGACCAGAATCGCCCATCCCAAGCCTTTCAATAGCCCCACGCCAAATTTGTCCGCAATTGTTACCGCGATCGAAAAGACCACGACAGCCAGCAATGACAACACCGACATTCTTTGATGGGCCTTGAGTTTCGCCTTCTCTTGTTCCGCTCTTCGCGCTTCAAGAAAACTGTAATTGCAATATGGGCATAGTTCAGCGCCACGGAATACCCCGAATCTATGGCATGCCGGGCATCTGATCAGGTTGGGATTATCAGGCGATGGTTTGTCGTCCGGTTCGAGGTTGGTCTGGATGATAATATCTCGCCCAGCAACCTGGTTATTCTCTCCCGAAACCGTCTGATTGTAGTTGTTCTGGCCTTCTTTCAAATTTTCCCCTACTTCTTCGGTCGCTCGTTCCCCTCGATGATATCCCTGCCAGCGACCTTGTGGCCTTTACCGGTTACAGTCTGAGTGACATTGCCAGAGGGCTCATTGAAGTTTTGGTCTCGCCCAAGTTTCTTCTTCAAGCTTTCATCTATCTGCTTTACTTTTTTCCAAATTTCACGATCCGCAATGATCTCAAGTTCATCAGCTCCCATGTAGAGAACGGGATTTTTGCCTTCTTTAACCAAATTCTCAAACTTATCAAAAACCCGCTTCAACTCTTCGATGGTACTCGCCAGTTTTTCCTGCCAAACGTCATCTGTTAAACCCTCAGATTTTACCTGACGGTCGAATGTTTCTTGAATTTGTTCTTCTCCTCCACCAGCGATTGCCTTCAAGAAATCATCATCCCTGCAAGGCCCTCCCGCCCGCTTGCTAAGCAAAATGAGTATTCCCTTGCTGGGCCTACATTCTCCCCTAATGAATGTTGAAAGTTGCTGCAAGGTCATCGGAGTATCCATCAAGAAACTATCAAGAGGCCTGCTGCTTCTAGAAATTCGTTTTCTCAATACAGCTATCGCCGATTTCTCATCCCATTCGCCCGTCAATAGCCAATCAACTGATACTTTATGTTCTAGCGCAAATTTGATTACCAGGTCCGAGGGTAATTTCCCCTTTTTTTTGAAGTTAGATATGGCTTGTGGGGTTATTTCAAGGATCTTGGCCAGATCAGAATCATAGCCAAGCCCCGTAATCAGCTTCATTCGATCAACGATATCCGAATAAATTACACTCATGGTGAATAACCTCTTGACCGCAATCAACTAATAGTTTATCGTCAACATCATGACAACGGCCCAAAAAATAAAAATCATAATGATCAAAAAAAGTATTTCCGGAGTTGATATAGCCCGGCAAGCCAACGTTGACCCTTCCGCAATTTCTCATGTTGTCGCGGGAAGGCGGAAATCCCCCATTTTGCGCAATGCAATCGCAGCCGCCCTTGGTATCCCGGTCGTTGATCTTTGGCCAGATGGGGAAGAAACAGCAAGTCAGCCCGAAGCTATTGCACCTCTGTGCAGTGTATAGAGCAGACGGCCTACGCTGGACTCTATCAAATTACGGTTGATTGTAACAGCCAGGAAAGGAGCCGTAAATGTCGAAAAGGGTTCATGGGAGGGATAAGGCGTTGTCAGCACAACAGGGTCTTTTTGATACCGGGCTATCTGAGGGAGCACTCGATATTGGGCTGGGACTTCGGCAATGCCTGTCTCGCACAATCGGTGAATGTGGACTGGATAGGTACCGTGTCGCCGCCGAAGTCAGTCGGCTTACCGGATCGACGGTAAGCAAAGAAATGCTCGACAAATACACCAGCTCGAACCCCGACTACTGCATAAAGGCCGAAATTTTGCCCGCAGTCTGCCATGTGCTCGGGTCGCTCGAACCTTTCCGTTACCTGCTGGAACCGCTGGGGAGCGACGTTCTGAATCCTGAAGACAAAGACTTGATCGAACTTGCCCGCCTCCAGGAAGAAGAACGACGCATTCAGAGCAAAATTTTGCAGATCCGCGCCAAGCGCGGCCTCAAGTAAGGAGAAAAGCCATGTTGATGGGGTTTCCCGTTATCCCGTTCCGTTTGTGTGATTTCCAGGCGATTTTCGAAGAGGCAATGGAAAACGGGACACTGCGGGTCCGCGGCGCAATTCCAGGTGGTACGGTTGTCATCGCTCTATTTCAACAGCAGGCAGTACCGCGTGGCTCTTGGACAGCATACAGATTGGAGGAAGTGTAGTTATGGCGCAGAGTTACAAAATCATCGATTCAGTACGCAAGGCCACAGAAATACTGGAGTACCTGGCGCATCAGAAGGAACCGGTTTCCGGCTCCGATGTGGCGAGGGCCGTCAACCTGCCAAAGGGCACGGTCATGTGCCACCTTGTAACCCTCGAGGAAACCAAGCTTATCCGACGTGTCGGCGATAGCTTTGAACTTGGCATGGGTGCAGCCATCCTGTGGGCACGGAAGAAAGCTCTCCTTGAGGGTGTTCGCGATCGTGCGGAGCGCGACCTGGTTGCGCTTGTGGAGGGACGGTAAATGGCGCGGAAACCAGCTATAGATGTTGACACGGCCACCGCACAAACAGTGGTGGAGCAAGAGGGGGCAGTGGAGCTTGCCGCTCGGCAGCGTCAGGAGGAGCGGGAGCGGTTGATTGCCCAGTGCCACGAAGTAATTGGGCGAGTCCAAGCGACGCAGATGTTTGTGAAATTTGGTGACGTCACCAATTTGATGTTTCTGAAGCAGATTAAGGAATCGAAAGCATACCGTGATGTTCCAGGCATAGGCACATGGGAAAAGTTTTGTGAAATCGTTGGAGTAGACCGCCACACCATAGATCAACAGTTGCTGAATATCGCCACTTTTGGAGAAGACTTTCTTGGTTACATCACCAGTTTTGGCCTTGTTGAGTGGACCCTATAGTCAAGACAATAAACCGTCGAGTTTAAGGTGGTGCCCGGTCGCGCAGTGACGTATCCTGAAGACAATGGACACTCCCACTTGGTAAACTACCGAGAGGGAGGGGAACATGAAGAAGCAGCAACGTTACACGCCAGAGTTTCGAGCAGAGGCGGTCAAACTGGTAACAGAGCAAGGGCTGTCCCAAA